>JANNGV010000580.1:0-6166 GCA_031404055.1 Chloracidobacterium sp. | reverse complement strand
ATGGCGATGTTGGCGCGGTGAAAGCCGCCACCGAAGCAGGAGCCGAAGTGGCGGCCTGGCCGTGCTCGGAGTTGTTAGCTGGTATCGTCTTTGGAAAAAAGAGGAGCTCTCGGGCGACGCATTAAGTTAAGGTTCGACAATATAAGCCTTAAACTTGAACGTGCCGTTACTTTTAACAAATATTAAATGCTCGGCGTTTTCGGTTGAAACAACATAGCTGCCCGCGTCGCCTCTGGAAAATCGTGGATTCTTCTCAGGAAGGAATTCTTTTGGGGAGTCGCCAAAGACTTCTTTGAATCTTTTCAGAAACTGCGATCTCGACATTGTTCCCTCGTCGCCCGCGTCAAAGCCGTATTTAAATGGAAACCGCGTCATAGCCGCGACCTGCGTTTTATCGCTTCTCTCAACCGCACGTTTGAACCCCGCAAAAAATGTTCTAAAGACGCGGGGGCTGGAATCAAGCCGCTTCTCCCTCGTATTCCCTTCCACTTGCGCCGCCGCGGACATCGCCGCTATTAAAATTACGATTAAAGTAGTTAATATTCTTTTCATAAGGATTTAGCCTTAATGGTTCACGGACTTGGCGCTGGTTTCAGCCGAAAGTGTATCAAGTCCGGTACGAGGCACGGCCGGCGATGCGGTCGTAGATGCTGGCGGGCATTATTTTGCCCAGGCGGACAATGGTCGCGAGCTGCCACGGGAACGCCGAGAACTTTTTGCGGCGCTCGATGGCGTTTATAAAGTGCGGAACGGCGTCATCGAGCTCCATTAGGAAAGGCATTTTGTTGGTGCGGCCTTCGGTCAGTGGGGTGCGGATAAATCCGGGCTGGATTATGGTGACGTCAACGCCCCGGTTCTGCACGTCGAGCCGCACGCTTTCAAAGAAAGCGGTCATGCCCGCTTTGCTGGCGGAATAGGCGGCCGATTTCGGCAGCCCTCGAAAGCCAGCGAGGCTTGAAATGGCGACAAGATGCCCGCTTCGGCGTGCCAGCATTTCGGGCAGCACGGCATGGACCGAATTGACCGCCCCCATTAGGTTTATATCTATCACATTGCCGACCGCTTCGGGCTGAAGATCTCTGGTTTCCGCATTATTGCCGCCAATACCGGCGTTTGCGATCAGAATGTCGATATGGCCGAATTCTTCGCGAAGAATGTCCGCGGCATTTTGAACCGCGTCCGCATCGGTGACATCACAGGCAAGAGTTCTTGCCTTCCCGCCGACGGACTCACACTTGTCGGCAAGTTCTTTAAGCAGAGTTTCCCGTCGGGCGAGCAGTCCGGTAATAGCTCCGCGCTTTGCCAAAGCGATCGCGATGCCTTCGCCGATGCCGCTGGACGCTCCGGTTAGTAAGACTACTTTGTTTCGCCAGTTCATAGGTTCTTCGGTTCGTGAAACTAGGAAAACAGAGAACCACCCCGTCGGTGAAATGCCGCTATGCTCTTTCTTAAGTTGGGGAGCTAAATCCGCCTCTCCTTCCCAGGTAAGTTCTAACAAAGTTCTGCAACGTACGGGCCTAATGCTTTCAGCGCATCCGACAGGTCGTTCTGTTTAACAAGTAGATGATCACGTGAAAACGCGGATAATGCAACGATCGGAATCCCGGCTTCGGCAAGAATCCGTGAAACCTCTGCCAGAAAACCGACGACAGTAAAATCCATTTCGGTCCCGAACGTCAAGAGACGAAAGCCAGTCTCATTTTTGGCCTCGCGGACAGCATGTCGAATAGTTCCAAAATCGATCTCATCAAGCAGCAGCGTAACCTCGTATTTGTCCATAAGGATCATAAAAGTCGCATTTATCCTCGGACTTAGTTCGGGATTTTCGAGCAGCCGCATCCACTCGTCTCGTCTCAGCGAAACAAGGTTGTATGTCTCAGGGCCGACTTCTACCTTTGTTGCTTTTAACAATTCTATCGGTGTCACGCATTAATAGTAATAGATTCTATGCGAGTCATAAAATAGCGCGGGAAGGTACTCGTCTAGACATATTAAAAACATTAGTATAGGCGGGTCTTACACCGCATTATCTTTCGCCTAATTTAAGAAGAACTACATCGCGTCCGTACGTTCCACGCGATAGTGCAAGTTTTTTACCATCGGGTGAATATGCGAAATTGAAGATCTGCTGGTCGGTAAAATTCGTTACCTGAAACGGCGGACTGTCGTCAATTGGCTGGCGCCAGATGTTCGATGCATTGTCGTTAAAAACGGCGTAATCGATTGCCTGCCCGTCAGGTGTCCATTGCACGGTATCTTTTCCATAGCCTTTTGCATGCTGAACACGCGAATTCCATAGGGAAAGTTGAAAAGTTTTGATCACATCACCGCCGTTAAATGGGATGATCGCAAACACTGACGGTTCTTTGTTCGGTTTCCATAAATGAAAAGCGATCAATTTGCCGTCAGGTGAAACGGAAGGGGCTTGCGCGTATCCAGCAAGATTTGTCAGCTTGACAGGATCGCCGCCGTCAATCGAAATCTTCCAAAGATCGGCCTGCTCGCCCCACCGAGTGAAAACGACCCATTTTGAATCTGCAGAATATGCTATCCAGACATCTTTACCGGTAGTAAGCCGCACCCGTTGACCGCTCGATATCTCTAATTTGAATAAACCAAGGGCTTTGGATTCATCTGTGGTTTGGTAGATGGCGTATTTTCCATCCGGCGATGCGCTCGCTGATCCGGAATCATTGACAATCAGCTTTGGCTCCCCGCCTTCGGCATTTATCGACAAAATCTGTCCTTTACCACCAGGTACCGCTTCGTAAATAATCTCGCCGTTCGAGAGATAATCAAGCCCATAGATTCCATCGTAACCGTCAACACCATGAGTTATTTGCCGAAAAAGCCCTCCTTCCTCCGTCGATCCGGCCCAAATATGGGCCACCTGTTCGACACGCACGGCGGCAAGCGTGCGTCCATCAGCGGTGATGCTGATACTTTGATAGTTGTTGAGATCGTTGGTTATGTTTTCGGCATTACCATCCGGATAAGAAAGCTGCCAAATTTGAGAAGTAAAACTAGGGTCTTCCGTCGCAACAGCTAACAAGCCGCTGCCATCCGGCTTCCAGGCAATCTGTGATACAACTTTCCATGGCGGCGTGTTAAACGCCGAGACAACTCCGTCGGCCACCCGAACCAGCGAAATTCTTTTCCCACCGGATGTCAGCAAAGCGATAACTTTTCCGTCAGGCGACCAAACCGCGGAGCGGAGAAACATGGCGGGAGCGTCGCTTTTCGCCAACACCCGCTCTCCCGAGCCATCCACGTTAACTAAAATAACCGAAGAACTACTTTCCGAATCACGGCGTACAAACGCAAACTGTTTTCTATCCAATGAAAAAGTGATCGGGCTGAACTGCGATCCGCTGACGAAATTAGCTAATACCTGCTCAGGAGGACCGCCTAGTATCGGAAGCCGAAATAGCGCTTCCTTCTCCGCGTAATATAGATGATCACCGCCGGGTGAGAAAGCTATACTGTGGAGCTGTGTACCGGTCAATGGGGCCAGAATCTGCACATCGCTTCCGGTGGCGACATTCTTAAGCCGAATGCTCTGCTTACCCTCGTCATCAACAATGTACCCCGCAAACTTCCCGTCGGGAGAAATCGCCGCAAATTTGGCTTTGCCGTTAGACGTAAGCCTTTCGATACTTATTGAGGAAAAATTTTGAATCCGGTTAATAGTTAACCACCAGATCACCGCGATCAGTCCGGCAATCAAAACCGTGAGGATGCCTAAAGACGCCAGGTATGAATTCTTTGCGAAGCGGCTTGCCTTACCGGAACCTCGATCTTCCAGACCTTTTCTGTTTTCTCCTGCGATTCTTGCTTCGGGTAATAGCTGGCCAGTATTGGAACTCACTTCGGCGATGAATCGATAGCCCCGTTTGGGAATGGTTTCGATGAATCGCGGGTTCCGCGTGTCGTCATCGAGAATTGTGCGTAATTTGCGAATGGTAAAAGTCAGGTTGCCTTCTTCGACAAACGTATTGGCCCATAATTTCGTCATTAAAACTTCTTTTTCAAGGACGTGACCATGATTTTCGACCAGGACGAAAAGCAGTTCAAGAACCTTCGGCGGGATCGGAATCGACTTGCCATGGCGCAAAAGCATTTTTTCATCCGCGTCGAGAACGAACTCCCCAAACTCAAAACGTTTTGTTTCCTGCGACATAAGGTGTGCTAGGAATTTGCTAAGAAAAAACTAACTTAAATACTAAACGCTTTTCGGGCAAAAAAAACCAAAGCTTTTCGTAACGTCAGCATGGAAGGCAATTTTCATTTTAGGGGAATAAAAGGAGTGAGGCAATTAGTGTGAGCTATTTACCTTGACTCCACTCGCAGGATTAGGATTTGTAGGTTACGACGGTCATGGATTCGGCGAAAAGTAATCAGGAATATTTACGAGTTAATAAGGAGTGATGACATGGTATTTAAAAAGACATCTGAAGAAGGGTTTGTATTTCCACGAAGCGAACGGCCAAAGGGAGCCATCCTGGCAGATTTTGATATAGACGGGGACATTCTTAAGCGGCGTCACTTTGAGTGGCTTGACGACAACGTAATTAACCCGGCCCACGCAAAGAGTTCTACAGCTGGCGGTTGGACGATTGATCTGATCGGCAGGGCAAGCAAATCGGGAAGCGACCAGCATAACTTGTGGCTTTCCGATAAGCGCGTCAGAGCGGTCATGGCGTACCTCGGCCCAAAAATGAGCGGAGCGCCGTTTCTTTTCAGGCCAAGTCAACTCGGTGAATCGTCACCTTTCGACTCAACCGAGTTTGAGCACGAATTGGATCGCTCGGTGGAAATTCGGTCGGTTTTCACTCCTACCATGCCTCCGAGGCGCATTAAACCTCACATCCATATTCCTAAGGTCATTCCGTGGAAGCGACCGGTGAACCGAAAGGTGATGGACTTCAAGCTGCAAGTTCTCAAGGCTGAAATCTCAATTCGCACGCTCGACGTTAAGTTTCCATTTATTAGCGTCGGCAATGGCGATGCTCGAGTAAAAATGTTGATTGACATTCGCGAGTTAGGAAGCACCGACCATGCAATGTTCGAGTTCCGCGGCGCCGGGCCGGGTACTATAATCAGTGCGAAACCTTCATGGAAAAAGGCAATTCCCGGACTCGGCTATAGTTCCTGGAGCGCACTGTATGAGAAAGGCAATGTGCATTCGTTCGCGACAGAGGTTGAAATGGACGCAGATGACTTTCAAGGGCCTGCTTTATTCCAATTCGATTTGCTCGGCCGAACTTTCGCGTTTGGGCCAAAGCCTAGTTTTTGGGGCAGCCAGGAGAAGATAAAAAACCTAAGTTTTGGCCTCACAACGGATACGAATCTGCTGGAGTACGCTGAAGCCACAGTCGCGGGTAAGATGTCCGTCGTTGAGTCCGTCCCTTCATGGGCAGCCTAGAAATTGGTTTCCGAAAACCCACGACGCATTCTTGCAGAGGGTTTTCGGAAACTGACTTGTCGTCAAACTTCAACTATAGTGGTTACAATTACGGGCTTTGTTCCGATCTTCTTTTGAACAAAGCGTTTAAGGGCGATACGAAGTATTTCCTTGAGAAAGTTGCGGTCGGCGACTTGTTCTTTTTTTAATTGAAGAATCGCTTCTGAGATCGCCTCGCGGGCTCCGCCGGCAAAGCCGTTGGTCGGATCGATCCCGGCCACGCCCTGGAATGTTATTTGCGGCTCGCCGGATATTGCTCCGGTGGCTTTGCTCATCTTTACGACCAGCGAAATTGCTCCCCCGTAGGCAAGTTTCTTGCGTTCGCGGACCACGTCATATTCGATCTCGCCGCTGGATTCCTCGTCGATAAATGTCTTGTACATTTCGAATTTTTCTACGACGCGGGCACCCATTTGATCTATCTCGAGGTGATCGCCATTCTCGATCAGGATGATGTTTTCGTCATTATATCCGGCAACATGGTTTTTGACGTATTCCTTGTGACGGAAAAGCATGCGGTATTCGCCATGGATCGGGATCAGGAATTTCGGACGGGCCGTCTCGACAATAATCTTAATGACTACCAGCGAAGCTTGGCCGGAAACGTGGACGAGCCTTCGTATTTCTTCGATAATTTTGGCACCGCGTTAATACAAGTGGCCGATAAGGCGGCTGATTCCCATTTCATTGCCCGGAATTATG
>JANNGV010000579.1:0-1680 GCA_031404055.1 Chloracidobacterium sp. | reverse complement strand
CATACCGTTTGCCGCCATGTCGTCGAGCACCAGCTTCTCGGCCCTCTTGAAGTCGGGCTTGAGCATATCGCCCTTGCTTACGCGCGGGCCTCCGCAAAGAGAAATGAAAGGATTAAATTTAAAGACAGCTTTCGCTCTAATCACCGTCGCGGGCGGCTTTGGGCTGATCTTTGCTCTGAGCAGCTTTCTTGAACGGAACCGCCTTGTGTTACCGGACGGCCACGAGGATTCAGATCTTGCGTTTCAGGGAATACGCTTAAAAGGCTATGTATTGGGCGCCGATGGCCTGTTAGCCGATTGGTACTGGATTCAATCGCTGCAATATTTAGGTGATAAGATTACCAACAGCAAATCCGATTTTATAAATGTCGAGGACCTCAGTTCGCTCAACCCCAGGCTTCTTTATCCGTATCTTGAAAACGCAACGGAATTTGATCCGCATTTTTTACCCGCATACTCGTACGGAGCGACGATCCTGCCTGCGGTCGATCCCGAAAAAGCTATTCTTCTCACCGAAAAGGGCATCGCGAAAAACCCCGACAAGTTCAGGCTGTATCAATACTTGGGCTACATCTACTGGAAACTGGGCAAATACGATAAAGCGGCGGACGTTTATAATCGCGGCTCTCAGCTGAGCGATGCTCCGCCGTTTATGAAACTGATGGCGGCTTCGATGACAAATGAGGGCGGAAGCCGCGACACGGCACGGGCCATGTACCAGCAAATGTACGATCAGGCCGACGACCAGCAGACGAAAAACAATGCCGAATTCCGCCTGATGGAATTCGATTCGCAAAATGAATTGGATGCGATTCGTTCCGCTTTGAAAACATACTCTGAAAAGCATGGCGGATGTCCGAAAACGCTCCGAGCAATCCTGCCGTCCCTGGCTTCGGTGAAACTGCCGAACGACAAGGATTTTCATATTGATGCCGCCGGAAACCTGACCGACCTTAGTGGTTCACCCTACATTCTTGACCCTACATCCTGTCGGGCGGCAATTGACCCTCAGCGGCAGAAGACAGCTAAATAATCAACTTGTATGAATACAATTGTCGAGATCGCAAATCTCTCTAAAGACTACGAAACCGGATTTTGGCGGAAGAAAAAGATGCGAGCCTTGGACGATCTTTCGCTTACAGTTGAAGCTGGTCAGATATTTGGTTTTCTCGGCGGTAATGGTGCAGGAAAAACGACAACGATCAAGATTTTGATGAGTCTCTTGTTCCCGACCGCGGGGTCGGCAAAGATTCTCGGCCGCGATATTTCGGACGTAAGCATGCACCGCGAGATCGGCTATTGTCCGGAAAATCCTTATTTTTACGACTACTTGACCGCGTTCGAGCTAATGAACTATTTCGGCGAGATATTCGGGCTGGGCGGCTCCAAACAAAAAGAAAAGTCGGCCGAATTGTTGACCAGTGTCGGCCTGGCCGAAAAGGACTGGAACAAACAGCTTCGGAAATTCTCAAAAGGCATGCTTCAGCGTGTCGGGCTTGCACAATCGCTGATAAATGATCCGAAGATCGTTTTTCTCGATGAACCGATGAGCGGTCTTGACCCGATGGGCCGCCGTGAAATTCGCGAATTGATCGCGGGCCTTCGCGAAAAAGGCACGACGAAATTTCCGGGCGGCAACTGGCCTGTCCCGCTGCCGGGATACAGGTTCAGCTCCAGAAT
>JANNGV010000578.1:0-2161 GCA_031404055.1 Chloracidobacterium sp. | reverse complement strand
GTGAAGACCTGCGAACTGTTCTTCGAATACCGAACGCCGAATACCGAACGCCGAATACCAACAACACACAACCAACCCCAAACTGCAACCGGGCCTTTTTTCGGAGACTGCTCATGGCGACTTACATGTACGAGGCGATGGACAACACCGGCCAGGAGGTGAAAGACACCATCGAGGCCGCTTCGGATCGAAGACTTCCTCGGCAACCGCGGCTGCCCGCATATAATTGTCCGTGTCCCGGACGTCGCCGGTCAGGCCGAGCAGCGACAATGCATAGAAAGCCCGGGCTTCTAGATCGTCTGGAAATCGCCGCGCCAGTTCGCCCATCGCGTTGCTGTATCCCGCATAGACTTGCTTCTGGTCACCGTCAGCGTAAAGTAGCTCGACGGCGGCAAGGTATAGCTTTTCGCGCTCGGTCGGGGCCGATGCCTGACGTTCCGCCGGTGTCGCTCCCAGCCGGGCAAGGGCCGCAAGTGCGGCTCCGCGATCCTGTTCGCCCCAAATCGCCTGGTTGTGCGTCATCGCCTCGCCCCAATACGCCATCGCAAACTTCGGTGCCGCCGTTCTTGCCTCAATAAATGCACGCCTGGCTCGGTCGTACTCAAAACTATGCATCAGCAAAACGCCGCGAATAAAATGCGCCTGAGCATCGGCCGGACCCGAAGTAGGAAAGCGAATTTCGCCAAGATCGACAATTCCCGCAGGCTCTTTCGCTGAAAGCACATGGTGCTGAGCCTGGACGCTAAACGCAAACAAGATAAAAAGAATCAGTAACCCGCTGACAGTAAGTTGCATTGTATTCACCTCATTTTCGTTTACCCGATTTACCTATTATTTGAAGCAATTTGATAAAAGAAAGACTACTTAAACGCTACTCCGGCACTTGCAGGCCCAGCGAGATGTATGACCTCGGTTCGTTTGAATCCGGCCTCACGGCACCAGCCGTCGAAGTCGGCACCGCTGTAATCGAATGCCTCGCCGAATTCGACAAGCATGTTGAGCGACATCATTAATCCAAATGCGTTCTCACGCCGGGCGTCGTCAATGAGTGCCTCGATGACGATGAAGGCACCGCCCTCTGGCAAAGCGTCATAGGCCTTGCGGATCAGCATCATCTTGTTTTCGAGATTCCAATCGTGGAGGATCATCCCCATCGTAATGACATCAGCCGTGGGCAGGGCGTCTTTAAAAAAGTCGATACTCGAGGCCGAAACACGGTCGGAAAGCCCGGCGGCCTCGATCTTTTTTGCGGCGATCACGGTTGCTTGCGGAAGGTCAGCCGAGACTATCTTGAGGTGAGGATGTTTGCTTGCGACCATCATCGAAAGCGTCGCGGCGGCTCCGCCAATGTCGGCGAGCGTTTTGTAACGCGAAAAATCGAACTTATCGGCAAGTGCCTGAAAATTACCGACCGATATCCCGGCCATCGCGTCCATGAATTGCTCGAGCCGTTCGGGCTTGCTGTAAAGCTCCTCAAAAACGCCTGCGCCGCCGTGCTTTGTCTCATTTTGAGGCTTACCTGTTTGTAAAGCCTCCGTCAGTTCACCCCAGAAAGGATAAAGCCTCGCGTTTGCCATCTCGAGGAATCCGCCGATATACGCGGGGCTTTCCTTGTTAAGGAAAGCGGCAGTTTCTTCGGTATTGCGATAGCGGCCTTCGGGTCCGTCACCATCACGTTCGAGAAAACGGAGTGCGACCAGTGTGTCAAAAAAATCGGGATTTGCTCGACAGTGCAGATTCAACGTCTTTTCCAGCTCGACACCAGTCATCGAACCGTTCCCTAGCGTTGTAAAAAGCCCAAGCTCAACCGCCGAAAGCAAAACCTTAGCCGGCCAAAACGCCATTCCGACCTCCATTATTCGGGAAGGGGTAAGTGTTTTCATAGCATCCATACGTTAAGTTTTGTCTTAAGATTCTTTGGTGCGCAATTACCTGATACGGTATTGAACTACGAAACAAAATTCTTCGTCAACCTTTGCCACACTTCAAAATACTCATGTTGAAGCTGCGAGGTTTCCATCGCAAATTTTGTCGGGCGTATGATGTAGCGCGATTCGAACATGAAGGCCATCGTGCCTTCGAGTTTTTGCGGCGCAAGCTCTGCGTTCGAAGCCTTTTCAAAGGCGTCGAGGTCGGGTCCGTGGGCGGACATTTGGTTGTG
>JANNGV010000577.1:0-13255 GCA_031404055.1 Chloracidobacterium sp. | reverse complement strand
TTTGAAGAATTGAAAGCTGCGGGAATCTCGGTAAAGTACGACGACAGCGAACACCAGCGTTCAGGCTGGAAGTTTGCCGAATACGAGCTCCGTGGAGTACCCGTTCGCCTCGGCCTCGGCATGCGGGACCTCGAGAATGGGACTGTCGAGGTCGCCCGCCGTGACATGTTAAGCAAAGAATCGCGTTCGCTGGAGGGAATCACCGGTTACATCAAAGCTCTTTTGGATGAGATACAGGCAAATATCTATCAAAAAGCTCTCGCGTTTCGAGAAGAGAACACGCACATCGTTGACAACTGGGAGGATTTCAAATCCCAGATCGAACGCGGCGGTTTCATCATGGCCCATTGGGACGGCACCGCCGAAACCGAGGAAAAGATAAAGGACGAAACCAAGGCAACCATCCGCTGCATCCCTTTCAATTCAACGGATGAAGCTGGAAAATGCGTGTTTTCGGGTAAAGAATCGGCTAAACGCGTGGTTTTTGCCCGAGCTTATTGATTTTGATCATGCAGCGGTAGCTGTCCCAGGAAAATAATCCATAAAATCCTTTTTTTTTGCCCCAACCATTTCTAAAATTTTTTCCGCGAGGTCGCCAGAATATGGTTTAACAAGATACGCGTCGGCACCGGCGGCGAGGCCGTTTCGGACATCACTCGGAAATCCGAGAGCGGAATAAAAAGCGATCGGCGTTGACGGAGCATAGCGGCGGAGATCGCTGCATAGCTTCAAACTATTTCCGCACGGTAGCAGCCCGTCAAGAAGAAAAAAACCGAAATTTTGTATGGCGGCCAGGTGCCACGCCTGTTCTGACGTTACAGCATCGATTACCTCCATTCCGGCCAGGTTAAGCGTAAAGCTGACCATTTCACGAGAGTCCTCGTCGTCCTCCAGATACAGGACGCGTATTTTATTTTCGTCTGTCACAGTTACTCCTTTTTGAGTCTGCCTGGGTCGAGGAGCAACCCGGTTTTTGAATTGGTTAAGTCGGAATGTGCAGAAATGGAGTATACCGGCATTTCGTCGGTCAACCTTCGAAGCCGACAGCGGGCGACGGCGAAAATAAACGCAAGTTCACCCAGGCCGCTTGACTCAAATTTGCCCGCGAGCCTCCAGACATCCATAAAGATCTCCGCCGCCGTGTTCTCGGCGTCTTCAACCGAGGGCGTTGAACGAAGAGCCAATGACCAAACGTCGCCACCGTAGGCTTCAACACATTCGTGAATTGCGGCATAATCGTTTTTCGCAACCCTTGTAAGTATACGTGTGGGCACGTTCATACATCTTCACATTGAAACTTTCCTCGATGCACTACATCGGTCGCCGGTGGAGCCGGCTATTTCTATACTTGCGGTAATTCCATCGCCATCTCACGTCAAGCGGATTAGGCCTATGGTGATATCCAAGCATTACACGTAACCGAAGCAGCGGGTAATAAAGAGAAAATTTGATCACCTGGATAATTAGGGTCATCTTTTTCTAATCTCGAAAATCCTGAAAAAAAAAGAAGGACAGCATACCGGATACCGTCCTTCCAACCCTCCCCTTGTTCGTATTCAGGTGGTCTACTTCGATTGATCCTTAATTCGGTCCAAAAACCAAAAGCGGCATCGAAGATCACTCAGGTTCCATATGACAAAAACATTTTAGCCAAGAAAATACATCCTGTATGTTGGATATCACACAGATCAAAAGATTTCTTATAATGGTTGAATACGCACTGTCTTTGCGTCTTTATCAGGGATTTCGCGTTGTGCGATAACGCACACGATGTAGATTCGCCTAAATTTCGGACGGCGTGGACTATAAATAAAATTCTATCGGTGTTCTCGCGCACATACAACACAAAATTTCGTGATAAAATTTAGGGTTTATTGGACAATAAATCGGCTCATTACATAATTCGAAAAAAATAATGGCGGCTAGTGGGAACAAAGATCAGGCGAAAAAAAACCTCCTTTTGGCCTCGCTTCGCGAGGTTGAGCTTAATCGGATCATATCTAAGTTGGAACCTGTTTCGCTTTCTCTTGGTGAAGTGCTCTACGAATCGGGCGATAGGATGGATTACGCCTATTTTCCGACTACCGCAATTGTGTCGATGCTTTATATTATGGAAAACGGCGGGACGGCGGAGATAGGTATCATCGGTAATGACGGCATGGTTGGGATATCGCTATTTTTGGGCGGCGAAACGACCACCAGCCGGGCGGTAATACAGGGTGCCGGTGACGCATTGAAGATCAAACCGCATGATCTGAGAGAAGAATTCGCTCTGGGCGGCCGGTTTCAGGAGATCCTTCTTCGATATACCCAAGCGATCATGACGCAAATCTCGCAGACGGCCGTGTGTAACCGCCTTCACAAGGTCGAAGAGCAGATGTGCCGGTGGCTGCTTTTGAGCCACGACCGCCTGAGTTCGGATAAACTGGTGATGACGCACGATCTAATCTCCAATATGCTTGGCGTGCGGCGCGAAGGAATTACTCTCGCGGCAAAAAAATTAGCTGCTAGAAAACTTATTACAAACACGCGCGGGACGATAAAGATTGTCGACCGAAAAGCGATGGAGGCCTGCGCCTGCGAGTGTTACGAGATAGTCAACAGCGAATACAACCGCCTCCTCGGCCTCGGCATGTCCCGCACCTTTAGCTAAAACATCAAGACTGGAGCGTAAGCGTGACGCTGGAACTCCCAGTCAAAATCAAATAAAGCCATGCGTGCTCATAAAGTTCTGGCAATGGCTCCAAACCTGAGTCGAAACGATGGCGTCATTTGCAAAGGTTATATTGGTTCTGCCGTCCGTTCCGCCCTCGTTGATAATGTCGCTCATTGATTGGCCCGGTCCTGGTGTCCAGGGCTGACCGCCCATTCCACCGTGCGTGCACATAAAGGAAAATGCATTCGGGTAAACCGTTGGCGGACGATAGTTCATGCCATCATTGCCGAAACTTTCGCGCGAGCCGGATCGCGGGTCTCGGATCACATGATAGACGAACCCGACGTTGTTCGGAATCTCGTCTGCATCGACGACGAGGTGGCGGTCGACGCAATCGAACAGCAGGATGGCCCGCACGTCAATACGCTCCCGCTGCAATCTGGCGGCAAGCGAGACGACACCGGCGGCTCCGCGGCTATATCCCGTAAGCAGCACCGGTTCTACGACACGGGCGGCCCTGCGTGCTTTAATGAACTGCAGACCGCCGCTGATCGCTTCCACCAAACCGCCGCCAAGCGCAACAGGTCCGCGAAAATACATCTTGTTCGGCCCGCCATTCCGGCAAAGACGGCTGACAAAGCTATTTGCAAAGGTTGTGTCGTATTCACGGTCGCGTCCCGACCCTGGAACAAAAGCGCTACCCGTACCGTCTATCCCTACCACAATCGCCATATTTTTTTACACCTCTAGGAGAAAGAATTGATACCGCCAAACAATCCTACCCTATGGATGCATTTTGCGAAAGATAAAATCGAACCTTACGGTTAGAACAGTATAGACGGCAGGAATGCTCCGCGCGGTTCCTGATAGACGCCGCGGCTCATCAGTGTCATCGGCTGCACGATCTTCAAGCCCTGATCGAGACACCAACGCATAAGCTCGCTGTTTCGCGTTGGAAGTAAAAATCCAGGGCCGGCAAAAACCTTGGCAGCGGCTATCATAGCTTCCAACTCATTATTCGTTTCGCCTACCGCGTGTCCGAAAAAGCCGATTCCCGTGGAATAACCCGTGATCCTGCCGCCGTGTTCGACTACCGCTGCCGTTTCCTGCTGCACGGAACCAGCAATCTCATTTCTCCTGCTATGGCCGTGGACCGCTTGTGAAACGGCGTCCGCCGCCTCGATATCGCCTGCGGTCATCTTGCGGATATTGTATCCCTCAACCTTCACGTTTACCGGCGCTCCCTGAATTAGGGAAAGCGGCTCGACCGTGTTGAAGCCCAGCTTCGTATACAGAGCCAGCGAACGGTTGTGATACGCCGCCTGCACCAACCGCACCGACAAAAACCCTTGATCGTCCGAACGCCTGATTACGTCCAGCATCAATTCGCGTCCGACGGCGGAATTCTGCAGTGCCGCGTCAACGGTGATTGGCCCGACCCCTGCAACTTGATCGCCTTCCCACAGAAAATTGCTGCCCGCAATCTGTCCGTCTATCTCGGCAACTACGGAATAGATGTCGGGGCGCTCGAGCATCATCGCCGCAAACCCGACGCCCACTTCCGGCGACGGAAAATCACGCGGGAAATTGTGTTGGTCAGCGATTTCGCGAAATGCTTCGAAACAAATTTGACCAAGTTTCTCCGCGTCAAACGGTTCTCCCTTCCTCAACTGTACGCCCATTTACAACACCTCACTAAAGATTAAAGTAACTGCTGCTGCCAGACAACGCGTTTTTATGATCCTAAAAGTATCACGAACTTTGGAACGTTGTTTGCACTCGGAAACTACAAGCGGGCAAAGCGTATCGTTTTCGTCCGTTCTAAGAAAAAAGGAAGGGGGAAATAAAGTGAATAATCTGTTTAAAGGAGCGTTGGCCGGTGCGGCGGCGTGGAAACTCGGCGGCGGGTTAATCTCCACTATTTTAATTTTCATTGTGGTATTTTGGCTGTTGGGCAAATGCTGATCCGGTTTACAATTCGACGGACACGAGACAGTGTCCGTCATCCTATCCTTCCCTTATAAATTCAACAATTTCAAACTTTTTGCGTATTGACATCGTCAAAACAATGCGGCCATAGTTTGTTCAGCCGCAAATGGAATCTTGCGGTATGATTCCAATGCAGGTATAGCGGTTACGCGGGCGAATGTTTATAAACTTGAGCGATGAACAGCTTGTCGAGCTTGCGGTATCGACGGATTCCGAAGCATTCGGCGAAATCGTCAGGAGATGGGAGCGAAAGATATTCGCCCTGTGTTTCGGCATGCTCGCCCGTGAAGACGAGGCGCGAGATGCGGCCCAGGAGACGTTTATTGCCGCATACAGAAATTTGTCCAAGTTTAGAGGCGAGGCTAAAGTGTCCTCATGGCTGCACAGAATAGCGGTAAATCAGTGTTTGACAACAAAACGACGTGCAAAAACCCGGTCCGAGGACTTTATCGACGAAGAAAAGCACGAAGAAGAGCGATATTTCGTCGCACCCGAGAAAGCTTCGCCGTCGAACACGACCGAAGCGAACGAAAGGCTGACGCTGGTTCGGCAAGCCGTCACATCGCTTCCGTCGGATCTGCGGCAGGTATTTGTGATGAAGGAATTTGAGGAAATGACGTTTCAAGAGATCTCGGAAACTCTCGAAGTCCCGTTAAGCACGGTAAAAAGCCGCCTGTATACCGCATTAAAGCAGTTGCGAATGAAATTGGAGAGTGTGCCGCTAGAGATAGCGTGATAAATGGCATGAAAAACGATAACGACGTCAAAATTGAATGCTGCTCGTCTTCGGTCAATCTTGTTTCTTATTTATATGACGAGATGAATCCGGATGACAGAGCCGCGTTCGAAACGCATCTGGCCGGTTGCGGCGGTTGTACCGATGAGTTTGCCGATCTTTCGTTCGCACGGCTTGATGTTTATGAATGGCATCGTGATGAATTTGCAGGCATGGAAACGCCGCGAATCGTAATTCCGTATGCCGAAACCGAAGCGAGCGTGTCTTGGCTCGACGGCTTTCGTACTTTTTTTGCATCACACGGCCGATTGGCTGTCAGTGGGGCGTTTGCTTTGATCGCTGTGCTCTTCGCGGCAATGTTTGTCTCGTCGTTAAATAAGACCGATGAGACGGTTCTAACTCTGAGACAGGAAATCCCGGCAATCAATTTGCCTCCCGTCGAACCGGCCTTGAAGCCCGCCGCTAAACAAACCGGTGATAAGTTAAGTAAACCTGATTCCATTTCAAGTGAAGATTTGAGACCGGATGCCGAGCCTCGAATTATCAGAACCGCCGCACGAAAAAATTTAAAACCGGCCAACACTGTCTACCAAAGTCAGATTAATATTTCGAAACGCAGTGCGAAGCAGCCGGTACAGGCGCAGCGTGGCAAGGCCCCGCGGCTTAATGATTTTGAGGAAGAAGACGACAATACGCTCCGTCTCGGCGATCTGCTTGCGGATGTCGATACAAGAGATTAGTTACGAGGTTTTATGATTCGAATATTGAAATTCCCCAACCTTTCAATCTTTGCGGCGGTGTTTTTTTTCCTGTCTGGTTTGATATCGGCTCAGGATGCCCGGCCCGTGAACCAGCCTCCGCCGGATGCAAGGTTTGATCGGCCTGCCGGCGAACAGAGGCCAAATCTTCTGCGCGAATTGGGGTTGTCACGCGATCAAATCCAGACGATCCGCAAGCTTAATGTTGAGCGGAAACCGCTCGAAATGGCTGCCCGCCGCCGGTTTCAGGATGCAAATCAGGATCTGAACATGGCTATTTATTCGGATTCGACCAGCGACGAGACGTTTCAAACGCGGCTCAAAGAATTTCAGGCGGCTCAGTCCGAATTGGCCCGAATTAAGTTTTCAAACGAGCTTGCAGTGCGAAGATTATTGACGCCGGACCAGCTTGTAAAGTTTCGCGAACTGCGTCAGAGGTTCGCGGACGTTCGTGAAAATGCCGAAAAACGCCAGGGCGACCGCATCGGCCAGCCCGCTCTTCGGCGGATCAGACGAGGTAGGCAAATGCCGCCAGTCAATTAGCCATTTTGAACAGGATAGTACATTTTAGCGGCCGGTCATAAAAAATGGTCGGCTGTCTTTGTTTGTCGAATTCCCGCGTTCGTTGTAACCTTTTTCAAAATTCATATTTTCAGTCGACCAATCTTTTGCCTGTAAATGAATCCGCTTACAAAATTCCTTTTTGAGCTTCAAGAAGTCAGCCTGCTTATCTGGAGCGTGTTTACCGGAATATTCCGAAAGCCACGTTACATTGGGGACCTGATCAGCCAAATGGATATTATCGGTGTCGGTTCATTGCCTATCGTATTATTGACCGGATTTTTTACAGGCGGCGTCTTGGTCTTGCAGACTTTTCCGACTTTGCAGTATTACGGCGTTCACAATGAAGCCGGGCGGTCGGTTGCGATTTCCTTGATTCGAGAATTGGGCCCGGTTTTGACCGCGTTGATGGTCTCCGGCCGGATAGGATCGGCCATCTCCGCCGAACTCGGCTCGATGGTCGTATCGCAGCAGATAGATGCCATGCGGGCGCTCGGGACCGAACCGAACAAAAAGCTCGTCGCACCGCGTGTTATCGCTTTGATCGTTATGCTGCCGCTGCTTACGGTTGCCTCGGACATCTTTGGCATAATCGGCGGCGGGGCGGTCGCATCTTATGTCTTCGATCAAGATTACAATGTCTTTATTAGCTCGGTGCGGAACGGTATTACCTCGAACGATCTCATCGGCGGAATAATAAAGCCATTCTTTTTTGGCTTAATTATCGGCGGAATAGCCTGCCATAAAGGCTTAACGACGACGGGAGGAACCGTCGGTGTCGGACGTTCGACGATCAATGCCGTAGTGCTCGCATCTATTTGGGTTATCATTTGCGATTTTTTCCTGGCGAAGGCGATTCAGTCGATCCTCGGCGTGGGCGTGATATAAGTAAATTAAGGGTCAAAGAAATCTATGCTCTCAGGCGACGCGGAAAAGGACGATCAGGTATTGGAACAGGACCTCGAGCAATCCGATCTCGAGGATGCCGTGGACGAACCGGACCGCGTTATTCCAGCTATCGAGTTCCGAGACGTACACTTGTCGTTCGATGAGACGAGGATACTTAACGGTATAAGCTTCACTGTTCGACGCGGCGAGACCAAAGTTATTCTGGGCCGCAGCGGCGGCGGGAAATCAACGATTGTCCGGCTCGTCCTGGGCCTGCTGAAACCCGATTCGGGCCAGATCTTTATCGACGGCGAAGATATTACAAGGCACAGCGAAAAAGACATGATGCCGGTCCGCCAAAAGATCGGTATGGTCTTTCAGGAAGGTGCTCTTTTCGATTCTCTCTCGGTCTATGAAAATGTTGCTTACAGGCTGAACGAGCAGTCCATCGACGAGGAAGAGATCGAACAGGAAGTACGCCGCATGCTTCAGTTTGTCGATCTCTCCGACGCGATCGACAAGATGCCTATCGAGCTTTCCGGCGGAATGCGTCGCCGCGTAGGCATTGCACGGGCTCTGATCGGCGACCCGCAGATCGTTCTTTTTGACGAGCCGACGGCTGGCTTAGATCCGCCTACTGCGCGGACCATCTGCGAGCTTGCTATAAAGCTTCGCGATCTTCAGGATGTGTCGTCCATCTTTGTAACTCACGAAATGAACAACGTTCAATACTTGTCGTCCGAATATGCGACAGTGGACGAAGACGGGCAGGTTATATTCGAAAAAGAGGGCCAAAAGCTTTGTTTGATCAATACGGAAGTGATAATGTTGCGAGACGGAAAGATAATTTTTAATGGCTCCGACGAGCAATTGCGTTCCAGTCCTGATCCATATATTCAAAGGTTTATCAACGGAAAATAGAATAATAGAGTTCTTTGAAAAACCTATCTAACTGACTTTCTTTTTTTGACAGAAACTGAAATCTACCGAAATACTCCGTTTTTGTTCCTCTTATTCGTGCTTGTTCCTCTTTTTCGGTGGTAAAAAAGGGCCAACCACGGAACAAGGTGAACCAGAAGGAACAAAGGATTCGGTCAGGATTGATAAAATAGGTTTTTCAAAGAACTCTAATAGCGAGATGGTAGAAACAAAAAAAACTCTGACGTTCAGCAAGGTGCGTGTCGGCATCTTTGTTCTTTTTGGCCTTGCCGTTCTCGCGTTCCTTATCCTGAATTCGACCGGCGATTTCAACCCGTTTGAGAAGAAACTGAAATTGAAAACACGCTTTGCCGCCGCCGATGGTTTGCGCGAAGGCTCTGAGGTACAGCTTGCCGGCGTCCGTATAGGCAAGGTTGAAAAGGTCGACCTGCTGCCGCCCGACAGTCCAGAAGAATTCAAGGTCGAGGCGATTATGGCGATAGACAATGAACTGAACGGCCGCCCGATCACCGAACGAATACGGACCGATTCCACCGCTCAGCTGATATCGACCTCGCTTTTGGCCAACGACAAAACCATTAATATTTCACCCGGAACGGCGAAAGGCTCGACAATTTCGGACAATGCGGTTCTTGCGTCACGCGTTGCGACTGGAATTAATCAGCTAACTGAAACCGGCAATGATCTTCTGGGGCAGATAAATAAGCTCGCCATCCCGGCAAACGAGATTTTGAACAAGGCCAATCAGGGCGAGGGAACGCTAGGCAGCATCGTTAATGACCCGTCGCTTTATAGAAATCTCGACGCAGCGGTTAAAGAGTTGCAGGCCACCTTGGATAAGGTGAATCAGGGCAACGGAACCGCTGGAAAGCTGGTCAACGATCCGGAATTATACAACAGCCTTAACCGCACGGTTGCTCAACTCGAGGGGATTTCGATCGACATCAGGGCCGGTCGCGGTACCGCCGGAAAACTTCTCAACGATGACGCGCTCTACAATGAAACCAGGGCTGCTGTTGCAGAACTGAGGGCGTCCGCAGTAAAGATCAACGGCATCGCCGAAGACTTTAAGCTGATTTCTACCGATCTCGCCGCCGGAAAAGGCTCGGCAGGAAAGTTGCTAAAGGACGAGCAGCTTTACGACGACGCACGCACAGCTCTGGCCCGTTTTAACTCGACTGCGACCCGCCTCGAAACTATCATTGCTGACGCCCAGGGCGGCAAAGGAACTCTCGGCAAACTGCTTACGGACGAAACTCTTTATACAAACATCAACCAGACCGCCTCAAACGTTAATCAGCTTTCCAGCGAAAGCACGAAGCTGATCTACGACTTCCGCCAAAACCCAAAAAAATATCTCCGCATAAAACTAAGTCTGTTTTAAACGGATCCCCGGTTTAATTTGAACCGTGAAGAAACTATTAAGTCTCCCCGTTTCACATTTCAATCGAGTTAATATTTTGTTCGAAATTATCGAACACTACAACTTGCGTGACAGTCTATGCATCTATACACTGTTTATGCAGTAATATTGCATACTCAAATCACAACTATGCAGAAAGCTCAGCGACAAGATGCATTATTAAACCTGATATCGGCTGAACGAATTGCCAGCCAGACGGATCTCGCGAAACGTCTTCGCGCTCGCAATTTTGACGTGACTCAGGCAAGCATCTCGCGCGACCTGGACGAGCTTGGGATAATAAAGGCGGCCGGAATTTACGCATTGCCGCAAGAATCCCGGGGTGCGGCTTCCTACGGATTGTCGGCCCTCGAAACGGCAGGGGAAGCTTTGATAGTGGCAAAATGCGATTCGGGCCTCGCATCCGCCGCCGCGGTCCGGATAGATGCTGCACGCATAAGCGAGATCGTTGGAACCATCGCGGGTGACGATACGATCTTTATCGCGGTAAAAGAGGCGAGGGCCCAGAGATCAGTGATGAAAAAGATCTGGGAGATCTTCGAGAGGTAGTGTTATGGAACTGAAGAAGATAGAAATTGACAAGACGGGCTCGGCCACATCGCCGCTCGATCTGCCAAAAATGGTCCTCACGACAGAGAGCCACAGCCTGCCGATCGCGGGCGACGTTGTTGCCATTCGTGCACTCTCAGAAAGCGTGACATACGGCAATCTAGAACTGCCCAGCGGTCGTCTTGCCAAGATCAACCGCAACGATATTCTTCTCGGCGTGCTCGGAAAACGCCGTGCGCTTAAAGGATTTGTCGGCGATGTCCCTGATTCGGTAAAGACGGGTGACCGGCTGCATCTGCTAAATATGGGCGGCGTTATTGGTGTCTGCAAGGGCCATCATTCGTCGCTTTCGGACGCCATTGAGGTCGAGGTCATCGGCATCGCCTGCGACACCAACGGAACGGTATTGAATATTGCCGACAACGCGCTCGAAACCGCAACTTCCCTTTCGCCGTCAGCCTCGATTGTGATGATCGCCGGAACGTGTATGAATTCCGGCAAGACCGTTGCGGCTACCGAGATAATCCGCCAGGCGGCAAACGCGGGAATGACAGTCGCGGGTGCGAAACTTTCGGGCATCGCATGTCTCCGCGACACGCTGCACATGCAGGACCACGGTGCGATCGCTACGGCAAGCTTTCTCGATTGCGGCTTGCCGTCCACAGTCGATTACGGCGATCTTTCGCCGGTCGCGAAAGGTATTTTAAATCACCTGAACACCTTCAACCCTGACCTGATAGTTGTCGAACTTGGCGACGGCATCGTCGGCGGTTATGCTGTTGATTCGGTCCTCAGAGACTTGGAGATCAAGGCCGCCATATCGTCGTTTGTCTTCTGTGCGTCCGATTACGTCGGTGTCATTGGCGGAATGGCGGTGTTGAAAGATTTGGGAATTGATATTGACGTTATAGCCGGGTCAGTGACCGATTCACAGATGGGCGAGGATTTTGTGCAGGAACATTTTGGTGTTGACGCTGGCAACGCAAGAAGAAATGGCAAGCGGCTCTTTTCTCTCACCAGATCCGTTCCATTGATGGGAACCGCTATGCGGTTCTCGAAGGCTGTAGACAGTACCGTATCTGCATGAGCGTCATTGAAAAAATTAAAGAAAAGTTAAAAAAACATCCCGAAGCGAAGTTTGAAGAAGGTCAAGATCACATTTCGATCCTCCCGACCTCGGAAAGCGGGTTCACTGTCACCATGATGGAAGGCCTAAATGTATTCTTCAACGGATGGCACAAGCAATTTGTTGATGAGGACAACGCCTTGAATTGTTTTGCTCTTGGGCTATCGACTGACTGCCGATTAAAAGAGACTCGAAGGGGCGATGAGGCATATCGATGGACCGTTGAATATCAAGAGAACGGGAGATGGGAAACAGATAGCACATCGACTACTTTAAACTTTGCCATTTGGAAGAAAAAGACCGTTCATTATTTGCAGAACGATTTAATTAAATGAATACGAAGAAGATTGCTATTTTCGGCGGATCTGGCTACGGCGGAAGCGAACTTCTGCGGATACTGCTTTTTCACCCAAACGCCGACATCGTTCTGGTCACCGCGAACGAGCACGCAGGGAAAGCTGTCGGTGATGTCCACAAGAACCTGAACGGACTGACGGAGCTTCGCTTTGACAAAGTCCCGGAAGATCCTTCAACGCTTACTGATATCGATCTCGCTTTTTTCGCTTTGCCGCACGGGCAGGCTTTGAACCTGGTTCCGAGTCTGCCGAAAAACGTGAAGGCGATCGATCTGTCGGGCGATTTTCGCATCGACGACGCCGATGTTTTCAAGCAGTTTTACAAGCTCGACTATGTCGGTGACGCACAGAAAGATTTTGTTTATGGTTTAACTGAAACGAATCGCGAGGCTATCTGCTCGGCCCGGTACATCGCAAATCCCGGCTGTTTTGCGACTGCGACGCTGCTTGCTCTTGCACCGGCCGTGAAGAGCGGCTTGCTGACGGGAAAGATCATTGTCGATGCTAAAACAGGATCGTCCGGCTCCGGGGCGAAGGCGGCGACAAATACGCATCATCCACAGCGGATGAACTCGTTTTATGCATACAAACCGTTTCAGCATCAGCATTTACCTGAGATCGAGCAGTGTTTGAGAAGGGTCGGCGATTTCTCTAGCGAGCTTGTTTTCATGACGCACAGCCTGCCTGTATCACGCGGTATTTTCGCGTCGTGTTATTTGGAAATGAAGGTGAATATTACGAATGAGGATCTCGATCATCTGTATCGCGATTTTTACAAGGACGCGTTCTTTGTCCGCAATGTAGAAGGCTCGCCCGATATCAACTGGGTCAAGAACACGAATTTCTGCGACATTGCGACTCATTCCAACGGCAAACAAATCGTCGTTTTTTCGGCCATCGATAACCTTGTAAAAGGAGCGGCGGGACAAGCCGTTCAAAATATGAATTTGATGTTCGGGCTGGATGAAAAAACCGGGCTGGTTTTCGCCGGGGGCAATCCTTGATAAACGACGTTTTCTCACGCTCGTTCATTGTTTGGTTTTCGTTCTTTTCGGTTCTTGTTCTGCTTTAGATCGAACCACGGAATAAGATGAACAAGACGGAAGAAGAGGATTAAGCCGGACTGACTTTTATGACGTTTGCCGAAATACAAGGGATAGAAGACGACTTTCAGGTCGAGACGTACAAGAAAATGCCGATGTCGGTTGAACGCGGCGAAGGGTCGTGGGTGTGGACAAGCGAGGGCGAAAAGTATCTCGACCTATATGGTGGAC
>JANNGV010000576.1:0-2835 GCA_031404055.1 Chloracidobacterium sp. | reverse complement strand
GGCTCTTTGCAGAGGTGGTCACCGCCCGTTTTCTGCTTGCTGGATTGGGATATCTCGCGGTCGCGATTTTTGCCTACTGGTTTGTCGCTGAGAACGCAATTACCAACCTGCTCTTGGTTTATGGATTAAGCCTCTGGGCTCTGCCGCTTCTTCTGCAATGGGTCTTTCAAGGGCATGACCGAATGCATTTGGTCGGCATGACTCAAGCTATTCGCCAGACGGTTTTTGTGCTGGCCGTGTTTATCTTCGTCCGCGGCACAGGTGACCTTGTTTGGGTTGGAATTGCCGAGGTGGCAGGAGTCACTGCGGCAGCGTTATTCAGCGTCTGGATGTACCATCGATATTTCAGCAACAATACGTCGCCGCGGCCTGCTTTGTCAGCGAAGCTGTTTCGCGAAGGTACGCCGATCGGCCTGAGCCAAATGTTTTGGGTCCTAAAAATGTTCGGCGCGACATTCATCGTCGGTTTGATAGCGACTGCCGAGGACACAGGCTATTTTGCTGGGGCTATGCGGATCTACATCGCTCTACACACTTTTGTCTGGCTTTATTTCTTCAACATGCTGCCATCATTATCACGGGCTTGGGTCCGGGGACCTGAGCAGCTTGCCGGAATGATAAGACACTCGCTCCGGATCGTAGCTTTGACAAGCCTTTTGGTCGGCGTGACCTGGATCGCGTCAGCATCATTCGTAATGACGGGCGTTTATGGTTCCAATTTCTTGCCGGGTGCCGGGGCGTTGCAGTGGCTGGCCGGCGCATGCATTGCCGCCGCTTTAAGCGGGCATTACAGATACGCCCTGATCGCAGCTGGGCATCAGGGCAAAGAGATGTTTGCGATGGCTGTTGGTTCGGTTTTGGCTGTAATATTTGTCCCGATCGGATATTTGAATGCTGGAACGAGCGGCGCGGCCGCAGCGCTCTTTGCGGCGGAATGCGTTGTTCTGGCGTCCGCATGGCTGTTGGCAAACCGAAATCTTTTCGGCGGAACCGGCGAAAGTTTTGCGGCTAACGAATCTTCGCTTTCGACGCTGCCAGAGGCGATGCAATGATCGAAAGTAAGTCGATTCCGCGATTCGCCAGCGAGAATGGCAAAACCGCCGATCTGGAGATAGGTCACAAATCTTCGGTATTCCGGTTTTCAAATAGAAGCATAGGAGTTCGAATATTTCTTCTTTGCTGGCTCGTATTCTCGCTCCATTTTGCGACCAACACCGTTCGCGAACTATATCCGGCCCTGAGTCTTGGCGACCGCTTGAGTTTTGATGTTTCCGAATACGCAGGGCTTCATCACGATGTTTTCGAAATGCCGGGGCGGGGCACCTTTATCAACAACAATCCGGGCGCTTCGATTATCGGAGCGGTGCCGTACGCGGCGTTTCGTCCGATAACCGATGTTGTTGTCGAACGAGTACAGAAAGCCAGAGCGGAAAATCCGCAGCCGGAAACGGCGAGCTACGATACCGTCTATCCGCTGGCGCAGGAGTTTTATGAGAAATCGCGAGCGAGGGGACTTGATGTAAAGTTTGGTCTAGCGGCGGGTATTACTCAGGCGTTTGCGATGGCACCGATATCGGCTTTGGGTGTGGTCGTCATGTTTTGGATCCTATCGAGCCTCACGAAAAATACTCGAATTTCAATATTGCTCGCATTTCTTTACGCCTTTGCAACGCCAATCTTTTATCGAACCGCTCAGCTCAACCAAAATGTTCTTTTGGCCAATTTTGCGTTATTCGCGTTTGCGTTGCTGTGGCGGCCCTGGTCGGATAATGACGTTAAGAAAAAGCCGCTGTATTTTGTCGCCGGACTTTGTTGCGGGTGGACGGTTGTCCTGGATTACAGCGGTGTTATCGCCGTCGCGGTTTTGAGCGGTTACGCTTTTTCGTGCTGGCTGTCAGGTCCGAAAAGTGAACGAGCGTCGTCCGACCTGGTTAAATTTGCCTCGGGCATCGCGCTGTGTGCGGCCGTCCTGATGGCCTATCAATGGTCCTCGTTCGGGAATCCAATACTCCCGGCACAAAGCTATATGCCGCCCGCGAATTTCACTGATATAGGTTACCGAGGCTTTTCTCTTCCGCAGCCAGACCTACTATTCGAGACGGCCTTTGGAATGCGGTACGGCCTTTTTACCTCGGCTCCGATCCTGCTGCTGACATTTTTTGTCCCGGTCTGGATAAACAAGCCCACCAGGCTTTTAGAAGCCCGGGAAACAATCTTTATAGTTTTGTTCGCAATATTGTTCTTTATTTTTTGCTCTGCAAACCAGTACGGGCGAATGCAGTTTAATACCGGGGTTCGCCACATTGTCCCGATCGTTCCTTTCGTCTTTCTCCTGGCCGCGAACGTTCTAATAAAAATGCCGAAAATTATTGCCGTGCTGATCGCTGTGCTGGCAACGTACTGGTCGTGGTGCATTGTGATGTATCGCGATGTTGAACGGGGTTTGGGTGTTTTCGAATCTGTTAAACAGATCACGCTTGAAGGTGTTCGACTTCCGTGGCTGACGACGCTTGAACGTATGGGTTTTGTCGGCCAGGGATACGCGATTCCCCTATTGCTGCTGTCGGCCGTTGTTATTTGGCTCCTCTGGTCGATCGGGTCAAATCAGCGAAGCATGGAGACGGGGAAATAGAATGAAACCTCTCCAACACCCCGTAAGTTTGATCCTGTTTTTGTTGGGAGTCGCGATGATAATGTTCGCCGTTATCGTTGCGGACGATGCGTATAGTACGTTTCTATTTGACGGGAAGGCAAAAGATCTCAGTTGGGGACCAACGCTCTTCCGTTCGGTACTCTTGCTTCATGCCGGTTTGTTGATCGCCCTCAGTTTTATAC
>JANNGV010000575.1:0-3218 GCA_031404055.1 Chloracidobacterium sp. | reverse complement strand
CTCCTTCGCCAATCTTTCGCCGCCGAGATTGGCTTGTACCAGCATCCTTGCCGCTCCGGCATTTACAAAGGCTTCGGCGTTCTTTCGCTGATGATCGTCGGCGGCCGACGGAAGCGGGACCATTATCGATGCCTTTCCGGCAGCCGCAAGCTCGGCACAGGTCGTCGCGCCTGCCCGGCATATGACGAGATCGGCCTTTCCGAATTCGACATACATCTCCGAAATAAAGGGCCGAACGTCAGAATCCTTAAATTCGGAACGGTCATACAGTTCGCGTATCTTTGGAAAAATCGGCCTCACCGGTCTGATGCGTAATTCTCAGGCCATTCCTGGCTTTCTCCAGATGAAACAGAGCGTCGGTCATTGCGTTATTGATCGGCCTTGCTCCCTGCGAACCGCCAAAAATAAGTATGCTCGTCTCATCACCTCTCTGTTTCGGTTCAATGTCAAAGAACTCAGTACGCACCGGATTTCCGGTCACAACGCCTTTATTACCAAAAAATGGAAGCGCTTCGTCAAACGTCAACGCCGCCTTATCAACAAATCTCGCCAGCCTCCGATTCGTAAATCCCGGCAAGGCGTTCGAATCCATAACCAGCGTCGGAATACGCATAATACTGGCCATCAAAAGCACTGGCCCCGAAACGTATCCGCCAGCTCCGACGACCACATCGGGCTTGAACTCTTTCAGCAGTTTCCGCGCCTCAATAAAGCTCTTTGGCAATATGGCCAGGCCCTTTAACTGCCCGATGACCCCAACATTTTTCAAACCGGCACTATTTATCAGCGATAACTGAAAACCGTTTTCCGGTACGATCTTCGTCTCAAGCCCCCGCGTCGTGCCGACGAATAAAACTTCCGAAGCAGCGTCCCGATGCACGATCTCGTTTGCGACAGCAACACCCGGATATATATGTCCGCCCGTTCCGCCGGCGGCGATTAGGACTTTCATTTGTTCTCACCACAGAGACACAGAGTTACTTTTTTCTTTTCGCGACATTAAAACTCTGTGCCTCTGTGTCTCTGTGGTTACCCTTTTTTGCATGCTGCGAAATATTCAACAAAATCCCGACTGCGCAAAGTGTCATCAAAACGGACGTTCCGCCATAAGAAATGAAGGGCAGCGGAATGCCTTTTGCCGGCAGTATCGAAATGACGACACTGATGTTAAATAGTGCTTGAACGATAATGCCGGTAATGAGCCCGATGCCCAAAAGCATGCCAAACCTGTCCGGCGCCATTAGTGCCGCCCGCGTTCCGCGCCATAACAGCAAGCCGAACGCGATCAGCACGGCCATCGTTCCAATCAGCCCAAGTTCCTCGCCAACCACCGAAAAAATAAAATCGGAGTATGGATAGGGCAAATAAAAGAGCTTTGCCTGACCCTTCGCAAATCCTTCGCCGGCGATCCCGCCCGACCCGATTGCCAATAACGACTGAACAACCTGATAACCCGCATCGTCCGAATGCTTAAACGGATCGAGAAACGCCATCAAACGCTGAACACGCCAGGGAGCAAGGACAATCGCCCCGATACCAAGAAGCACCATCGCCCCGGCAACCGTTGCTATATGCAAAATCTTCGCTCCGGCCGCAAAATAGACCGCCGAAAATATCGCGCAAAGCACGATAACAGTGCCAAGATCGGGCTCGATAAAGATCAACCCCGCCAGCAGGACGAGCGCCGCCAAGCACGGTATAACCGTCGATTTCAGCTCGCCCATCGTTTTTTCATGCTTTGTCAGAAAAAACGCCAGGAATATCGGCAAAGCAATCTTGGCAAGCTCGGATGGCTGCAGCGAAAAGCCCCCAAACCTTATCCACCGTCGCGCACCGTTTATGGATGGAAATGCAAAAACCGCTATCAACAGCACAACCGTAATAGCCAGAATTCCGTAAACCACCCATTCGCTCTGATACCTGCGATAATCTATCTTGCTGACGAAATACATCACGCACAATCCGATAATTGTGAAAGCAAACTGCTTGTAAAAATACGTGTACTGGCTCTGCGATTCACGCATCGCGATCATTGCCGACGCACTGTAAACCATCGCCGCCCCGAACGCCGCCAACCCGGTCGCGATCGCGAATAAGAACCAATCCGTGCGAAATTTGTTCAGTTGTGTTGCCATTCCAATTCGCCGATATTAAACTCTGACCTCTTTTCCTTCTCGTTCTTCTTGTTCCGTGGTTCTCCTGATCAACGTCAAATACTCAAAAACTTAACCACTTGTTCCTTCTTGTTCATCTTGTTCCGTGGTTTTCCTTTTTTTACCACTGAAAACGAGGAGAAAGCACGAATAAGAGGAACAAAACCGGAGTTTCCGTCAACAAAAGTTAGTTAGTCAGATCCCTCAAATATCCCGCCTAAATAGTTGACTTCATGCTCTTTCCCAAAGCCAACCTCTCGACCGCCGCTTTAAAAACGCGTCCCCGCTCTTCGTAACTTCCAAACATATCAAAGCTCGCGCAGGCCGGGGCCAATAGCACGGAATCGCCGCTCAATGCACCTTCAAAACTCTTTGTGACCGCGTCTTCCATTGATCCGGCCCGAACAATTTCGGCGTGCCCGCTCAATTGCGATTCGATATTGTCGCCGTCCTCACCGATAACCACTAGACGTCGAACGGACGATTCGATCAACCCGATAAGCGGAGCATACGGAGCATTTTTGCCTCGCCCGCCAAGGATTAACACTGTCTTCCCATCACCTTCGCTCAAAGCCTCAAGGGCCTTAACAGTCGCATCGACCGATGTCGCCTTCGAATCGTTGTAAAATCTGACGCCGTCTATCTCGCGGACAAATTCTATCCGGTGCTCAACGCCGTGAAAATTGCGGATCGTCTCACGCATCGATTCCGGCGAAACGCCGCATGCAAGTCCGGCAGCCAGGCCGGCCAGCACATTCTCGACATTATGCAGCCCTTGCAGAAATATATCGTCCCGCGTAGTCAGAACCTTTTCCTTGCCGCCGCTGCGGCTTACGAGCTCACGGCCGCGCAGAAACAAGCCCTCGTCCAGTTCCCGCTTTGAGCTGAACAGCGATACATTCGCTTTTAATCCAGAAACCCAGCTTGTGGTAATCTCGTCGTCCGCATTCAATACCGCAAGGTCGGCGGCGGTCTGATTCATAAATATCCGATGCTTGGCCGCCGCATAATCCGTGAACGAATCGTATCGATCCAGGTGATTCGGCGTCACATTCAAACAAATTG
>JANNGV010000574.1:0-2332 GCA_031404055.1 Chloracidobacterium sp. | reverse complement strand
GCCCAATAGGAAACGGCTAAGATTTGGCTGGTCGTGTGAGCGGTCGTAACCGACAAGCTCGACATAAGCGACGCCGTCAACCGATTTATCGCCTGCGTGCCCCGAAACATCGCACGCACCTTCCCAATAAACGATCATTGTCGTCCCTCTGGTGTCCAGTTCCTGATCGGCCATCACCGGCGCTACACGCAGCGAAATATTCTTTTGGGGCACGGATATTTGCCATCCGCTAGGGTATTCCGCACCCGATGACGGACTTTTCCAGTAACCGGTCGGCTCGACCGAAAAGTCTTCGCTTGTCAGCGAAATGTGCTCGCCATTTTCATCGCAATACGATCCGCTTGAAAATGGTGATGGCTGACCTTCTGCGTTTCGAAGCTGATAGACCATCAATTCGCAATTATTCTCAAGTTGGATAGAAAACCAGTCCCAGCCTTTTTGATTATCGGTTGGCGTCCAGGTTCCAAACTCTCGGTCCATCCACGCGGAGCCGTTAAAATGCTCGGTCTCTGAATCGAGCGTGATATCACCTTCGAGCGCCATGCGAGTGTAAGAAAAATATCTCGACGCCTCGCCTTCATCTTTAAACGAAACACCATCCTTCCCGTTTAGAATTACCGGTTTTGCAGGCGTCAAAGAAGCCTCGAACGTGGTTCCGGGTTCGATCGTTGCACGCAAAATGTGTGTGTCGTTAACTGTCCTGGCAGACCAGTCGCCGATGCGGAGGTGAAAATGTTTTTCGTTTGCCGCAGCCGGATAATCAAGCGGGCCGTTTGCACTCTTACGGTGCGCGTATTTAAACGCCTTCTCGCTTTTATCGGTTATGGCGAAATGAGCAAAGTAGAACGGATTGCCCAAAAGCCGTAGCGGAACAACAGAAAATTTGTCCAGATCTGTTCGTCGCTTGAAGAAAACCAGCTCGAAGCCGAATTGTTTTCCCGAATCTGTTTTGCCGTGCCCGGTGTAATACCACCACTCGGTTTGAGCATTTTTATGGGCGGCCAGATCGCGGGGCAGCGTGACGCCGTTAAATTCGGTTCCGTCGCGAAGGTCTTCCGCCTTGCCCGACACGGTTTCGGTTATGGTTTCGAATAGACTGGACGCAGCTTTTTCAGCATCCTTAAGGAAGGTATTGAAATATGTTTGTTCGCTCATTTAACGGGAAGTTCCAAATAAACTATGTCTGAATACTTTCAATTCTATTCGAAACTTGCCGCCCTTGCAGATTCAAAAACCAGGAAATGTTTGTGAAAAGTTAGATTGGAGCCTTAACGAAGGCTTGTATTGACAACGACGCTTTGAATTTTCAGTACAACGCGGATCGTTTCGGAACGCTTGTCGAAGCTTGCAGGAACAAAAGCCGATGACGAAGGTCCCGACTCCAAAGCCCTTTGCAATTCGCCGATCGCACGACCGTCCGAGGATGGTTCGACGACCTCCGTTATTTCCGCTACGCCATTGCCGTAAACATCGGCAACCACCGTTACCTCGTCGTCCTCGACTTCATTTCGGACCAATGTTTTCGTCAATTCCACCAAAGACCCCTGCGGATTGATACTCGGAGATTCACCTGAAAAGGCGGAACGCGAGCTGGCGTATTCCATCGGCGAAAGATCGCTTTCAACCCTGCTGAAGTCTGGAGCGACGTAGGGAACCAGAATTGTCGTGTTCGAACCCGATCTGCCGGGAGCCGATGAGAGAAATTGCTGCGGTTGTATCTCACCGGTAACGATCACCCATAACATGGTGAAGCCGAGAATCAGGGTCGTCAGCGAGCCGACGGCATACGGCATCAGCCAGACATCCAGCCATTTGCGCCTTTCGCCCACCAACTGAAATAGAGGCGTTCCAGTGGCCGAAGTCAATCTTGCGGCAATGCTGCCGCGTAGAGACTGCATCGCCGAAGCCGAGAATTCCGGACGCGGCGCCGCCCTCAGACCTAGTCTTATCTCCTGAAAATCAATGACTTTTTGTCGGCACAACGGACACCGCTCAAGGTGTGCGGAGACAGGTGCTACTTCGTCTTCGGACAAAACATCATCAGAGTAGAGTGGTAAAATAAATTGTAAATCCTGGCATTTCATTGGTTTTAGCGGAAAACGGTCAAATAACCCGCGTTCCGGTCCTCACCGCAGATTAGCTGAATGACTGGCTGACCCCGGCTGCTCTCCGTTCACAGAGAACAACGCATTTTCTGAAGCAATTGATAAGCAGTAAACCGGGCAATGCCGAGACGCCGTGGGGCCTGGACTGGTTCGTTCAAGCCGGACATGGCGGCACCGGCAGCCGCAACTGCACGCTGGTCGAAGACGCGAGCCTGGCTACGCCAGCG
>JANNGV010000573.1:0-7640 GCA_031404055.1 Chloracidobacterium sp. | reverse complement strand
CCGCTCTTGGTAAGGAGATCGCGGAAAGGGTTGTGTCGGTGGATTTTGAGTCGGTTTAGCATTCGGGTAAGCAAGGGCGATATAACTTACGTTGGATGTTACGCCCTTACTAACGTGCGGGCTTCTGCATTGGTAGCCGTGAAAAAAACGCTGAAGAGAATTTTCCTTATTCTGCTCGCCGTTCTCGTGGCGATACAGGCGCCGTTCATTTACCGGCGGTACAAGGTCGGGAAGCTAGCGGAGAAGATCGCAACTCTAAACGCCGAACGAACTACGCGAACGGACGAAAGATTCAACGAATACAAAGGCATAATCCACGCACATACTTCGCTCGGCGGGCACAGCACCGGAAGCTTTGAAGAGTTGATCGCCGCCGCGAATGCAAACGATCTCGACTTTGTGATAATGACCGAGCATTGGTCGGACACGGTCGATACGGCGGCGTTGACCCTCAACGGCGTTTACGGGAAGACGCTCTTTATTGGCGGAAACGAGATCGATACGGCTGATTCGGACCGCTTTTTGATGATTCCCGGAAGCTCCGACGCGGCGGGATTACGCAAAATTCCTACAACTGTCGTTATCGAAAAACTGCATTCCGAAAACCGGCTGGCTTTGGTCACATACCCGGAAAAGTTCAAACCATGGGATTCCAATTTCGACGGGATCGAGATTTTCAGCCTCCACACAAACGCTAAGGCTATGAATCCGTTCACAGCGATCTTTGACGGAATATGGTCGTTCCCTTCGTATCCGGACTTAATGCTAGCGTCGTATTTCCAGCGCCCGACTGAGAATCTAAAGAAATTTGACGAGATCGCGTCAAAGCGAGACATATCACTGTTCGCCGGTACGGACGCACATTCGAATATCGGATTTCACCTTTTCGGCGATGGTGCCGGAAACAAGTTTCTAAATTTCAAGTTCGACGACTATGCGACGATTTTTCGACTCGCGCGTCAGCACGTTTTAATAGAGAAAGATAAACCGCTGACGAGAGAGAGTCTGGTTGAGGCATTAAAGGCGGGCCGATCTTTTATCGGTTTCGATGTCCTCGGAGATACTCACGGTTTTAGATTCGAAGCCAGACGCGAAGGTGTTAGCGGGCAAATCTTCCAAATGGGGACCGGTGTGCTTAGCGGGATGATCGAGTATCAACCTTACTTTGAAGTGCCCCCAGGTGATATTCTGCTGACATCCGTCTCGCCTCAGCCAGGGCACTTTGTAGCCTTTAGAGACGGAAATATTATTCACCGGAGTGAGTTAACGACGGAGGTTACGATAAAGGCGGACAAACCTGGTGTATACCGTGTCGAAGTTTATCTCGACCAACTAGGCCCACCATTTGATAAAATGCCTTGGATCATATCGAATCCGATATATGTTCGATGAAACCCGCTCCGCAAAAGCAAACGATTCCTGATTTCCGAACATCATAAGGAAGCATATTAATTAAGGTAAAGGCTTTTCGCACACGACATGAAAAATTACAAGCGGCTCCTTCTTCAGACCTCGGCACTCCTGATCGCACTTTCCGCGGGAGCTTTTGCACAGCAGATCCAGCGTACACCGTTTGACGTTACGAACTACCTGATCGACGCCCAGCTTGCCCCGACCGATAATAAGTTAACCGCTACGGTCGATGTAAGCTTTGTCCCGAAAGAAGATACGCGGACGGTCGCTTTCGAACTGAACGGCTCGTTAAAGGTGGACAGCGTTGCGCGTGTCGACCGCCAGCCGGCCGCGACACCTGCGATTCCGGCTACAACCAAGGCAAAACCGGTCAAAACGACCATTCCGGCAGGCGATGTAACCTTTGTACAGGACCAGGTAGGCGTTTCAGATCTCGGCCCGAGTGTGCGCATCGATCTGGGCGATACGGTCGTCAAAGGCACGACGGTAATTTTGCGTTTCAAATACAACGGTATCCTGAACACGCCGAGCGGCGGGCCACTGCTGACAAAACGTCTGGCATATGTGGGCGACGATCAGGGCTATTTAATGTATGCCGCCCGGTGGTTCCCGTTTCACGACTACGCAGCCGATCCGGCGACGTCGGACATCAGCATCACCGCACCGTCCGGTCTTCAGGTGGTTGGTTACAGCGACGCTCCGGTCACGACCACAGGCGGCAAGTTCAGGTTCGTGCAATCAAAACCGGGATTGGTCGGTAACTTTTCATACGGAAAATTCGCAAGCAAATCGCTGCGTTTCGGTGATTACGAGCTGCAGTTTTACACAAGGCCGGGCAATGACAACTTGATCGCCGATTACGGCGAAACGCTTGGTAGGGCCCTCGAGTATTACACTAAGAAATTCGGTGCTCCCGAGATGGGCAAACGGCTGATCGTTACCCAAATCGACGACGAAAGTGTCGATTTCTATTCCTCGCTCGGGATGCTTTTTATAGCGAGCCGGCAATTCGAACAGGGACGCGACAGTACGGATGACCGCCTTCAGCGAGAAGCGGCATTTCAATGGTGGGGCCTGACCGTCGGTTTGAAATCTTTTGACGACGCATGGCTGTCGCAGGGGCTTTCTGAATACAGCGCCTTCTCTCTGCGTGAAAGCACCCGTAGCGGACCGCAGGCCGAAGGGCTACGGCGCGAACTGCTGGAAAAATCACTGACATTTGAGCAGACGGCCTCGCTTATCCGTGTTCCGGCAAATCTGGACGATCAGTCGGTCGCCTATCAATACATCATGTACGCCAAGGGCGCTTTCGTGTTCAAGCTCCTTCGCGACACGCTCGGTGTACAAAAATTTGACCAGCTTCTCCGCACACACTTACAGGAAAATCGCGGCAAGAGTTTTTCGATCGACGATTTCGAGAAACTGGCCTCGCGGATAGCAGGTGAGAATCTTCGTTATTTTTTCGCCCGCTGGGTCGAAGGCACCGGCGTGCCGGAATTTTCGGCCGATTATCTGATCATCCGTACACGAGGCGGCAAATTCGTCGCACGCGGAACCATCAAGCAGAATTATGACAATCTGCGGCTGCCGGTCGATGTACAGCTTCGCTCGGAAGGCGATGGCGGCCTGAAAACCCAAACCGTACAGGTTGACGAAGCGACCGCCGATTTCAATATCGAGTCGGACGGCAAACCGCTGGCTGTAGTTATCGATCCGAATTATAAATTGCTTCGGATCTCGCCCGACCTTCGCGTTTCGTCGATCGCCCGCCGCGGTATCGAGCAATTCAAAGAAGGAAATTACGTCGAGGCCCAGGCCCAATTCGAAGCAGCACTGAAACTCGACCGCTCGAATTCGTGGATCTACTATCACCTCGGCCTCCTGTTTCTCGAACAGCGGAATTATGACCTGGCGGTTGATAATTTCAAGGCTGCACTCGGCGGAGATTTAAGCCCTGCGTGGCTTTCGGTTTGGTCGAACATCAAAATGGGCAACGCCTATGACGCCAAAGGCGACCGTAACCGTGCATCGGCCGCATACAAGAGAGCTGAAAGCCTTGGCGACAATTACGACAACGCCCAGGAAGCAGTGAAGAAATACCAGGCCACACCCTACGATCCGAAGGAAACCAAGGCAACAGCCGTAAAGTAGGTTGACGAGAGAAAGCTAGAAAGATCGCGTCATGGATGTACTTCAAACGCACATCGAAAAAGAATTGACGTATGCCGATGAAATGGTCGCTCAACGCGATTATTCGTCGGCTTTTGGTCATTTGGAACGAGCACATGTTCTCGGTCAGGCGATAACGATCGACCACACAAGAATTCACTGGCGGATGTTGAAGCTCGGCCTGCGAACGCGAAACTTGCGCGAGATATTCGGCCAGATAATCCGTATCATCGGCGCCGCCACAAAAACTCCTTTCGGCATTTACCCAACCGGAAACACCGGCGGTACAAATGTCTATTTCTTCAAGCCAATGCCGATTCCGGCGGACTTGCAGCAAATTCTTGATAAAGCGAAAATAAACTGAAGCGATCTACGCAATCCGAATTGGCAAAGGAACCCGTCTGCCCGTTCTTCACGACGGTGTTGAGATACTCTAAATCTACCTCATTTGACACATCAAAAGGCGAAAGGAATTACTTCCTCTCGCCTTTTTCTTCCGGTCCGTCCCCTAATTCGATAGCCTGAACTAAAACCTGAACTTGGCTCTGAATTGCCCGACACGCGGGCCGCCGATCGTATTTGTTACCACGCCGAAATCGACCGTGTCTTGCAGATCGCTGTTCGGATTGGCAAAGTTGATGGTGTCGAAAACATTGAATAGATCGAACCCAAGCTCAAAGCTCATTCGCTCATTGATCTTCGTGTTCTTTGCAAAGCTCAGATCAAAACGCTTCTGTACCGGGCCGCGAAACGTGTTGCGCCCGAGATTACCAAAACCGCCAAACGCTGACGTAAAACAGCCTCCGTCTATGACGTTAAGATTGTTCGTACTAAAGCTGCCTATCGCTTCGGAGGCCGAACAGATGACATTGGGCCGTCCGAAGCCCGGCCGTACCAACCCTCCGGCACCGCGCGTGACGCTCGTGTACTGAGCAGCCGTGGCAATGTCTGGTTCTGACGCAAAGACGGTGAACGGGGTTCCCGATTGAGCCTGGAAGAAACCGGAGATTGACCATCCTTTTATAAAAGGACTGTTATATCCACCAGTCGGCACATCCCAAACAAAGTTAGTGCTAAATCGGTGAGTGCGGTCAAAATCAGAAAGCCCGCGGTTGTTTTCAAGGTTTCGGGCATCGCCTTGGGCAATAAATCCGGTGTTAGGCACATCCGGCTTACCGCCGCCCGCCGTGCTTCCCGGATCGCTGGACATCACATCGATTGATTTCGAGAACGTATAAGCAACATTAAATTGCAGCCCTCTCGACAGTCGCTTGGTCAAGCTAAACTGGCCGCCGTGATAATTCGAATAACCTTTTGACTGCAAAAGCAATGCTTCGGGAACGTTGAAGCCAAGGATCGGAACGCGTGCTTCGAAGTTGATGACCGCTCCGGCAGCACTCGACAAATTAAGGTCGGTCTGGCCCGTTACCGTATTGAGAAATCCAAATGCGCGTCCGGTGCCTCGGGCACGTGCCGTTGACCCGGTGTTCAATGCCCCGTTCGGCGAACCCGCTGCGACATAGGCTTGGTTGAACCGTTCGAAAATGTGGTCCGGTGTATTCGGATCGTTAAGATCGAATCCCTGATTTAGCGCCGTTGCAACCAGCAGATTTTTTCCGGCGGTTCCGATATATCGTGCTTCGATAAGCAGGTCTTTGACGATTTCGTACTGTGCGCCGACATTCCATTGGTGTATATAGGGTGTTCTAAGATTACGATCGACTGCCCGGAATTCGAACGTCTCCGCAATATTTCCGCGTGTGCAATTAACACCGGTTGCCGGAACGCATCCGGTTCCTTGCGGCGTACCACGCGAATCAACGAACACAGGTGTGTTGTCGCGGATAACGTAAGATCCGCCCGTTCCTGAACCTCTCGTGATTCTGAACGGCAGCCACTGATTTAGCGGAACGTTTGTCGGAACGCCAGAGAAGGCCGAGGCGATCGCGACGTTGCCGCTTGGAACTGTTATCTCAACCTCTCTCAAGAACGGATAATTCGAGAAGACCGTATTGATAAAAGCCGCCGACGGGCGGTCGTAAAACAGTCCGTATCCGCCGCGGAAGACGAGCTTGTCATTAACCGAGTAAGCAAGGCCGACACGCGGTGCAAAGTTGTTGTAATCCTGACCATTCAGGGTGTGTTTGTTTCCAACCTTTTGCGTGGCTCCGATGGCGGTGTCGACTATCGATATTCCGGTCATGTTAACATTGCTCGGAACGATAAAGCCTGCCGTCGGGTTGTCGCACAGCGCGTTTGTTCCGCTTGTTGTAAAGCATGGCAGATACGGCTCCAGGTCAAAATTACCGATGCGGCCGTCTTTTTCGGTTGGCCACATAAACAGTTCATATCGCAGCCCTAAATTGAGCGAGAGCTTGCGATTAATCTTCCAGTTGTCCGATACATAAAAGCCGTAATCCTGAAATCTGAAGCTCTTGTCCGTGATGCCGTATTGTGTGTCGGCCTCGGTCGCGTTTCCGGTCAATAGCTGGGTAAACGAGTCGAACTTTTCAAATTCAGTAGCCTGTTCTTCCGGAAGGTTAGTATCGTACTGATGCCGTTTATACTCACCGCCGAACTTTATGTTGTGATCGCCGAATATCCAGTTAACATTATCGCCGATACTGTATGTGATCTGCTTTCGTTTATTAAACGAATCATTCGGGCCGCCGAACGAGAAGTTAGCGAGATTGTTCCGGCCAATGTAATGGCCAAGACGCGTCGTTGCTACGCTGGTATCAAAGATCGAGGCGGGATTGGTTACGCCTATGGCCTGATTCGTAAACGCTCCAGTCGAAAAATCGTCCGTTAGCTTGCGTGAGTTATTAAGGTAAAAGTAACCGAAGCGAATCTCATTGATCCAGTTCGGGGTAAATATGTGCGTGTCGCCGATCGACAGCGTTCTGTTACGGTCGTCGCGGCTAAGCGTGAACGGCGACGCAAGGCTGTTCGGGTCCGGGAACGAATCGAGTCCCGGAAAATCGGAGTAAAAGAATGTTCCCGAAAGGGTATTGTTGCCGCTTAGCTGGCCGTCAAGCCGGGTCGTAACCTGATGTTGTCTGAATTTTGAAGGCTCTACGCTGATAACCTCAGCCAGCGGGTTGTTTCGCTGCAAAGTGCGGGATGTTATTCCCGGGCCGACGCCAAACTGTCCGAACTGATAGCTTCCGGTTCCCGTCTGGTCAACAATACCCAATGCACGGAAATTCGTAATCGATGGCAAGACGAATCCACCTGTTACAGGGTTTTGCAGATTGAAGATGTTGAATGCGACATCGCTGATGTCGCTGGCCAAAAGACAGTTCGTACCAACTGTACAGCCGTTAAACTGGTTAAATGCCGACGCAATAGCCGCTCGCGACCGGTCCGCGCCAAGTACACTCAATGCGATAGGAAGAATTGTTCTGGTTCGGGCCGTCGGAACAAGTCCGGTATTTGCATCCGTATACTGATAGCCGCCAAAGAAGAAGAACTTGTCCTTCAGCACCGGCCCACCGATCGTAAAACCGGCTTCCGTGCGGTCTGCTTTTGGCTTTTCGTTGCCGCTTTCTTCAAGAAAAAATTCATTCGAGTTGAAGGCCTTGTTCTGCAGATAATAGTAAGCCGAACCACTGAATTTGTTTCCGCCGGACTTAGTTACAAGCTGGAAATTACCGCCGCCGCTGCGTCCGGTCGATGCATCGTAAAGCGACGTTTGCAGCTTTACTTCCTGCAGCGTTTCCGGGGCAGGCGAGATATTGTCGTTTAGTGATCCTTCATTGCTTGTGATATTTGTCGCGTCTACGCCGTTAAAGAACAAGCTTGTTGAAGTCGTTCTCGTACCGTTAACCGACGGCGAAACGTTTCCGTTACCGTTGACCCCGACCGGTGAAAGCTCGGCGGAAACGCCAGCTTCCGAAGACAGAAGGCCCGTAAAGCTGCGTGTGGAAGTAGGGACTCTTGTAATCTGCTCCCCGGTGATCTGCCTGGAAACCGCCACCACTCTTGCGCCGAGCGCGCCTCCGCGAGGCGCAGCTCGAGGGCATCCAGGTTCTCGCGCTCGTCGATGGCCTCGCGGG
>JANNGV010000572.1:0-2787 GCA_031404055.1 Chloracidobacterium sp. | reverse complement strand
CCGCTTCCTTTACGTTCCCGATAGTTTTATGCGATTCATGCAGCAGCATGCCCGTATCCAAAACCTCATCCAGCCCGCGTTGCGTGATTCCGTTGTCCAGCAGAATCGTCTTGGCAAAACGATATGCCTCGGCGGCATGCGGCGTCGCGTCAGTGAACTTTTTCTCGCCAATATATGCCTTCGCGAGTTCGCTTGCCATTCGCGTTCGCTCGCTTAACTTAAGAGGCTGGCTTTTTGCATACTCGGCAATAAAGCTCAGCGACTGTTCAAAGTTTTTTTGCTTTGCGGCTATAATCGCGACTATAGACCGCGCTGTCTGAGCTTTCTCGCCAGTAGTATTTCCGGCCTCAAGATACTTGCGAAGCGTTTCAGACGTTCCATCCAGATTCTCGGCGATCCAGTGCAAAAGTCCGGCGTAGTACAGATCCTCGCCAGTCGAAGACATGCGGGTCGCGGCGATCGCCGCATATCTTGCGGCCACCTGTTTCTGCTCACGCTCGGTCTGAATCCGCAGCTTTTCGCTATACGGAACCTTCCTTGTTTCGTATTCGGCGAACTTGGTTTTGTTGTACGTATTCGCCTCGTCAAACATCTGCTTGACCGTAAGCTCGGCGGTTGTGGTTGGCTCGGATGGCGTCGGACGCGGACTTACCCTGCGCGACTGCGCATGTAAACCCATCGCAAATACAAAAATAGTTAGATAGATTCCAAACCGCATAATCCAGGTTCTGTTGAGATGATGATTTTCTGCCTCGACAAGAGCAGTTATCACTCGAGTCTCTTTTCGTAATCTTCATTATTCGGTCTTCGTTCTTCCTGTTTAGTGGCCAAATCTAAATCTTAACCACTCAACAGATAACAAGAGGCGAAGAAGTCTCAAAAAAGCTATAGCCGTCATCACCCCTTCGCGTCCAATGTCTTCAACCGATTTACACCAAAAATATCCAGATACTTCGACGTAATATTGTCCACGATCCTTTCGCGAATAATCCTCGCCGTTATCGGCGCCAGCAAGATGCCATTCCGATAATGACCAGTGGCGACAAACAGATTTTCGAAACCGGGAAACTCACCGATTATGGGAAAACCGTCCGCCGAGAATGGCCGAAGCCCCGCCCATTTGTCCACAATATCAAAACCTGCAAGGATTGGAGCAATTTCAAAGGCCGAGTGCCTCAATTGTTCCATTCCGGCATCTGTCGGAGCCTGGTCAAATCCGGTGTCTTCGACCGTCGCCCCCGCCAGAATTCGCCCGTCCAAACGCGGCACAATGTAACCGCGCGGAGTGTACATTACTTTCTGAAAGATGCTTTGCTCCGGATGAAAGCTTATCATTTGGCCGCGTATAGGCTTTACCTCAACCGGTAGCGATACACCGTCAATTTTGATGAGCGAAGTCCATGCACCCGTTGCAAGAACCGTTGCTCCGGCAAAAAAGGTCTCGCTGCCGCTCGTCGCTCCGGCAACCCTTCCGTTTTCGCTGATCAATGACTGCACCTCGGTTTGCTCGCGTATGTTGATGCTATTCAGTTCCGCATATCGCCGCAAAGCCGATAGTAATTTGCGATTCTCGACCTGCCAATCGTCGTGATAAAACAAACTCTCGCGGACGGCGGACGAGACAAACGCCTCCGCGCTGAGCGTTTCCACGGCGGACAGATGCTCTACATTGACGCCAGCATTACGCTGCCATAAAAACCGTTTATTCAATACTTTAGAATCTTCTTCGCTGAACGAAAGGTAAAGCGTTCCGCTGCGTTCAAGCTCTATATCGACGCCGGTTTCCGCCAAGAGTTCCGACGCAAATTCCGGGTACAACGCGCACGAAGCGGCACAAAGATCATAAAAATCATCGTGCGTGTCGTTCTCTAAATTCGGGGCAAGCATCCCCGCCGCCGCGTACGATGCCTCTCGCCCAACCGTCCCGCGTTCGAGAATCGTGATCTTATCAACTCCCCTACGGTAAAGTTCGCGGGCAATACTCAGCCCGATCACTCCTCCGCCAACTATCAATACATCAGAAATCACCAAAATGCTTACTCGTCCTTTGTTGTTTAAACCGTGTGCTTGTAAATTAATGCTAGGAACATAATTACAAAAACATTGATCGAAAAACAACGCTGAGACAGATAAGTTAAATGAAACATACAATTACGCTAATTCCGGGCGACGGCATCGGGCCTGAAATAGTTGCCGCGACTGTAAGAATTATTGAATCGACCGGCGTCGATATTACTTGGGAAAATCAGATTCTCGGCGCACAGGCGCTTGAAAAATATGGTTCGACGCTGCCCGACGAAGCCATCGAAGCGATGCGCCGCACAAAGGTTGCGTTAAAAGGCCCGATAATGACTCCGATCGGCAAAGGCTTTACATCTGTAAACGTTGGCCTGCGTAAAGCTCTCGATTTGTATGCTAACGTGCGTCCCATCAAGGCTTTGCCGAACGTAGAGTGCCGCTATCCGAATCTCGACCTCGTCATCGTCCGCGAAAACACCGAGGATCTATACTCGGGTCTTGAGCACATCGTCGTCCCCGGCGTCGTCGAAAGCCTGAAGATAATCACCGAAAAAGCTTCTACACGGATCGCGAAGTACGCCTTCGAATATGCTCGCGATAACGACCGCAAAAAGGTGACCGCTGATTCGGGCCGACCGCACGGCCCGTGGTGCCAAGATCGGTGATGAGGAGACGTTCAAGGACGACGAGGCGCGAGCCATCGGCGGTGCCGGATGGGCTCAGGCGCAAGAGGAGTGCGAGCTGCTCGCCTCGGCCGACGGGGGTTGG
>JANNGV010000571.1:0-6481 GCA_031404055.1 Chloracidobacterium sp. | reverse complement strand
CACGTCGCCGCCCGGGCTGTCGATTTCCAGCAGCACGCCCTTCACCCGGCTGTCGGCACGGGCCGCGGCGAGATTGACGGCGAAGTCGGACAGGGCGGTGGCGCCGGAGAACTCGGTGAACAGGTTGGCATAGCGGAAAATCGGCCCGGCAACGGGAATGATGGCCACGCCATCGCGCACCCTGGCCGATGGCGTATTGCCCAGCGGATCGCCGGCGCGCGTGGCCAGAGCCCGGCGTGAGGCTTCGTTTTTCCATGCTTCGATGGTCGCCTGATCCGGCATTTCCCGGTCGGCGACCTGCAACATGGTTTCCAGCGCCTCGGACTGGATCAGCCAGGGCGTGCCCATGAGGCGGGCAATAATGCGGCTGGTCATGCGGCCTCCAAGTCGCTATCGCCGGTTTCGGCGGGGGCGGGGGCTTCGGCCGGGTCCTGCATCGGCGGGCCGCCGTTATGGCCAAGCTGGGCCGGCGGGGCGGCGAGCTCGGCGGTGAGCGGCAGCCCGAGGGTGTTCATCAGGTCGCGCTCATAGGCGGCTTCCTCGGCGACCTGTTCCCAGTCGTCGCCGGTGAGTTCGGCGGTTTCGCGGGTGCGTGTGGACAGGGTGAGCGCCATGCGCTTTTCGGCGGCGTTGACTTCCTTCAGCGGGTCGAGTTGGCCGGGGCTGGGGCCGGTCCAACGCGCACCACACCAGGCGGCACGCAAGGCGGGGTCGGCGAGGAAGCCCGGGGCGTTGAGCCGGCCGCGCAGGATGGCGTTGCGCAGCACCAGTTCGTAGGTCGGCTGGCATAGCGAATCGGCGAGCCATTTGCGGCGCATGCGGAAGAACGCCCAGGCTTGCAGCAGGGCGGCGCGGGCGGCGGAATAGCTGGCGGCAAAATTGGGATGTCCGCTCACGCGGGCGGTTCTGCCCTTTTCTTTACCGCCGCAAACTGCTATTTTTTTCGTATCAAACGTATCGAAATACCAAGGAGGGCATAATCCATGCCGATTGATTTAGACGACCGCGGACAGGCGTTGGAGAACGAATATTTTCATCGAAAGGAACAGGAGCTTATCGAAAAAATGCGGGTTAAGCTGGCGAGCGAGGAATCAAAGGATCTCGGCCTCGCATGTCCGAAATGCGAAGGCTCACTGGTTGAGACAGCTTACGAAAAAATTAAGATCGACGTCTGCAACAAGTGTGGCGGCGTCTGGTTTGACGCAGGCGAATTGGCGCAGGTTGTGGACAAAGAAGAAAAGGATGGCGGCTGGTTTGGCGGGCTGTTTAATTAGGCAGGGAGGTTTTACTATGCAACGAAATCATCAGAAAATTACTTTCTCATCGTTGATTTTACTCGTCGCATTCACGGTATTAGCATCGGGTCAGGTCCGATATACGGTTAAGGGCGACGGGAATTTTGCTCCGCCTGTTGAACGCAAACTGGCCAGTAAGCTAATGGCCCGCGAAATGCCGTACCGCGTCATTTTGCCCCCTGACTATTCGAAAAACAAAGACCAACGGTTCCCGGTCATTTACCTTCTGCACGGGCTGACCGGCCATTACAATAATTGGAGCGACAAAACAAAGCTTTCAATTTACGCTCAGAAACACAAGTTCATCATAGTCATGCCGGAGGGCGGTGACGGCTGGTACAGTGACAGCGTTTCAACCGCAAACGATAAGTACGAAAGCTATATAGTGAAGGAATTGATACCGGAGATCGATAAAACCTATCGATCACAAGCCGACAGGGATCACCGTGTGATCGCCGGACTTTCGATGGGCGGTTACGGCGGCTTGAAGTTCGGGATAAAATATCCGGAGATGTTTAAGTTGGCCGGATCTTTTAGCGGGGCGCTGGGCGTTACCTCGTTTCCAAGCGGCCCCGACTCAGCTTTTTCGAAGACAATAAATGCGGTCTACGGCCCGGCGGACAGCGAAAACCGGAAGGCTAACGACCTATTTGGTCTAATCCGGGCGCTGACGCCTGAGAAGACAAAGGCACTCCCGTTTTTTTATGTCGATTGCGGAACCGAGGATTTTCTGATCCAGAACAACCGGGATTTTATGCAATTGCTGGTAGAAAAAAAGGTCCCGCATGAGTTTCGCCAGCTTCCGGGCGCGCACAATTGGGAATATTGGGACAAGCAGGTGCAGGAGTTTTTGCGGGTTGCGGACAGGTCGTTTTCCGTAAAGTGATTTTTTGGGAATAAGGTATGAGTGATAGCGTCGCACAATAAAAAATAGGAAGTTTTTCAACGCAGAGACGCGGAGACGCGAAGGCAGGAGAGGGTAATTAAGAAAAGTTTGACGGGATTGGTATTTCAAATACCTCAAAGCCCTGCGCACTGATAAACTAGTCATATTCTTTCTTTTCTCCGCGTCTTCGCGTCTCTGCGTAAAGATCAATACATGCTCAATTTTGCAATCGAAACGGCCCGCGATGCGGGGCAAATACTTCTCGAAAAATTTGGACGAAAGATTAGTATCTCTAAAAAGGGCGATATCAATCTCGTAACCGAGGCCGATCTTGCGTCCGAAGCACTCATTATTGAACGAATAAAGTCTTATTACCCGCGGCACTCTATCTTGGCCGAAGAGTCGGGTGAAGCAGTTATTATTGGCGGTGATAATACCTGGAAGTGGATCATCGACCCGCTTGACGGCACGACGAATTACGCACACGGATACCCATGCTTTTGCGTGACGATCGCTCTGGAACACGAAGGCGAGATCGTTATCGGCGTAACTTATGATCCTACGCGCAATGAGCTTTTTGCGGCTGAAAAAGGCCGCGGGGCGACGCTGGACAACAAGCCGATTCGCGTATCGGCCGAAACGAAACTGGCCGATTCGCTTATTGTCACCGGCTTTCCGTATGACTTCAAGCAGAAACCTCAGTTCGAACGAAGCCTGACAGAATTTCTATTGAAATCGCGAGGCGTGCGTCGCGATGGCTCAGCCGCAATTGATATGGCCTATGTCGCGTGCGGCCGGTTCGACGGCTTCTGGGAAGAAGGCCTGAGCCCATGGGATGTCGCGGCCGGGAAGCTTTTGATCGAAGAGGCCGGCGGACAGGTGACGTATTACGACGGATCGCCGTTCAGCATTTACGCTCCGCCGATCTGTGCGAGCAATGGCGGGATTCACGGCGAAATGCTTGCGATCCTGAATTGACCTGCCGCGACAAAAAGTCACGGCATATGCTAATCTTAGCGTTGAAATAACTGAATAATTTTGGACTGAAGAGAAGGTTCATCATGTTCCTTCTTGTTCATCTTGCTCGATGGTTAAAAAAAGCGAGACCACGGAACGGGATGAACAGGGAGGAACAAGAAAATTGATCCAAAAATTGCTTGGGAAATAGGTTTTCAAAAGAACTCCGGTTGAAGTTTCTGACTACTGACTACTGACCGCTGACCGCTATTATTTATGTCCTGGTTCAAAAGAGACAAGCCAAAGATTGAGGATCAAGACGAGGACGAGGAACGCACCGTCAAAACGGAGGGCATTTTCGTCAAATGTCCCGAGTGCGAAAGCCCGCTTTACAAACGCGAACTGATCGAATCGCTGCAGGTTTGCACGCATTGCGATTACCATTTTCGTCTGCCTGCGCGTGACCGTTTGGCCTCGTTGTTTGACGACGAAAAATACGAAAGGCTTGATGAGGAAGTAATGTCGGCGGACCCGCTGGAGTTCGTTGATACAAAACCGTATAAGGACCGCATTGAGGCGGCAAAGTTGTCGTCCGGGTTGCCCGAAGCGATCGTTTCGGGCTCGGGCAAGGTCGGCGGGCATTTGGTTTATGCAGGTGCGATGGACATGTCGTTTATCGGCGGGTCGATGGGCTCGGCAGTTGGCGAAAAGATTACGCGGCTTATCGAACGAGCGCTCGAAAAACGCGGTGCCGTGATCGTTTTCTCGGCTTCGGGCGGCGCACGAATGCAGGAAGGCACGCTCAGCCTGATGCAGATGGCAAAGATTTCAGCCGGGCTTGCGATGCTGCACGATGCGCGGCTGCCATTCATATCGGTGCTGACTGATCCGACGACAGGCGGTGTCACCGCAAGCTTTGCGATGCTCGGCGATGTGAATCTCGCCGAACCAAAGGCCCTGATCGGTTTCGCCGGTCCACGCGTAATCGAACAAACGATACGGCAAAAGCTTCCGAAAGGCTTTCAGCGCAGCGAATTCCTGCTTGAGCACGGAATGGTCGATCAGGTAGTCGACCGCCGCAAATTGAAAGAAACAATCGAGCGTATGCTGGATTTTATGATGAACAAATCCATCGCCGCCTAGCCCGTGACGAATTCGCCCCGGCTGGTCTTGACTATTTCATTCTGAAACAGTTTGTAATATCATCATGCTATGAAAACGCTCACTTTGGAAATCCCCGATTCGGTTCAGCTTGACGCGGGCGAACTCAAAATGCTCGTTGCTTCGCGCCTTTACGAACGCGGATCGCTTTCGCTGGGCCAGGCCGCTGAAATAGCCGGTCTTACAAAGCGTGCGTTTACTGAAATGCTTGGCCGATACGGTGTTTCGATCTTTAATTATCCTGCCTCGGAAATTGCAAGGGACGTCAGGAATGCGTAGGACGATAATTTCTGACACGAGCTGCCTTATCGTTTTGTCCAACATTGATGAACTTGAAATCTTACGCTTAATTTACGGCCAGGTAACTGTAACTCCCGAAGTAATTGCGGAGTTTGGAGGCTCACTACCGGATTGGTTTGAGATTTTGTCACCAAAAGACAGATCTCGGCAGGAGGAACTTGAGCTAGAAATAGACTTGGGAGAGGCCAGCTCGATTGCTTTAGCGCTTGAAACTCCGGGCAGCACATTGATTATTGATGACCTGCGAGCGAGAAAAGTAGCAGAAAAATTGGGTCTCAATTTCACGGGAACACTTGGCGTAATCGCAAAAGCGAAGCTAAATGGAATTATCGTATCGGTAAAGCCAATTTTAGTGAAAATCCGGTCCACCAAATTTCGCGTCAGTAACGAAGTATTGCAAAACGTTTTGCGTGAGGCCGGGGAAGAAGACAGGTAGACGGTATAAAGATATGCTGGTAAAAGTGCTTGCAGAGCTGTATGAACGCGATCTGGGCCGGTTGAAGGCCGAGATCGAACAGTATTCGGGTGAAGCCGATCTCTGGAAAGTTAGCGGAGAGATAACAAACTCTGGCGGGAATTTGACGCTGCATCTGATTGGCAACTTAAAACATTTTATCGGAGCGGTTCTGGGCGGTTCGGGTTTTGTGCGGGATCGCGACACGGAATTTTCGACCGCGGGCGTTTCGCGAGATAAGATGCTTGCCGATATCGGTGAAGCCGCGTCAATTGTAAAGACGACGCTTGAAAAAATGAGTGACGATGACCTTGCGAGCATTTACCCGATCGAGGTCTTTGGGCATCCGATGACCACGGCATTCTTTTTGACTCACCTGACGACCCATCTCAGTTATCATCTCGGACAAATCAACTATCACCGGCGGTTATTGTCGGGCAACCACCCGTGAATTTCCCCGAATCCGAAGCTCATCTCCTTTCGCTCGGCAATGAGGTCGAAGCAATGAAGCTCGGTCTTAATAATATCCGCACGCTTTTGGCGGCACTTCACGAACCTCAAAATAATTACCTAAAGGTGCAGGTTGCCGGGACGAACGGCAAAGGCTCGGTCTGTGCTTTTCTCGACTCGATCTGCCGGTCGGCGGGAATTAAAACGGGGCTTTACACATCGCCGCATCTGGTCTCGATCACCGAGAGAATAAAGATTGACGGGCAGGATATAGGCGAAGCGGATTTTGCGCAGCACGCTACGAACGTACGCGAAACCGCGGAGACTCTGCTGGCAGCGGGCAAACTAGGTTACCGCCCGACTTTTTTTGAACAGGTCACGGCAATTGCTCTGGCCGTGTTCGCGGAGGCAAAGGTTGAGCTGGCGATTCTGGAAACTGGCCTCGGCGGGCGGATTGACGCCACAACGGCGGCCAACGCCGAAATCGCGGCCATAACGCGGATCGACATCGATCATCAGGAATATCTGGGCGATACTATCGAGGAGATCGCTGCGGAAAAAGCGGCAATAATCACGGCAGATACGCGCTATGTGGTGTTAGGTGAGCAATCCAGACCTGTAATGGCGATGCTGCGCAAACACTGCAGCGATTTGGGTATCGACCCGCTTAATGATGAATATGAGCCGTGGCGTGTTCTGCCGGCTGAAGGAGATATGGTCAAGGTGATCTTGTCGTTGCTCGCCCTGCCACCGATAAGCTTGGGCCTGAAAGGCCGGCATCAGTTAGAGAATGCACAAACCGCAATTCAGGCCGCAAAAGCACTGCTTTATCACGGGGCCTTTTTGCACTTGCAGGACGGAGAGGGAACGGATGAGATACGAATTCTTGAAGGCTTGCAGAAGGCTACACATCCGGGACGGCTTGAATACGTTGGAAAATATCTTTTCGACGGAGCCCACAACATCGGCGGTGCAAAC
>JANNGV010000570.1:0-2183 GCA_031404055.1 Chloracidobacterium sp. | reverse complement strand
CGGTGACACGGTCCTTGCAACGCCATCGCTTATTGCCCTGAAAAAATTCCTGCCCGAAGCACAGATCGACATTTTGCTTGAAGATTGGGTTGCTCCGCTGCTGGATGGTTTTGATGCGGTTGATAACGTCGTCTCCGTTCCAAAAAGTGTGGCGTCGCGGGCACAAACGGCGTGGCGGCTTCGGCAAAATAAGTACGACGTAGCCATTAATCTGCACGGCGGAACAACCGGGACATTCTTCACTTCCACTACCGGCGCTCTCCATCGTGTCGGCTATGCGAACTACCAATACAATTTTCTCTACAATCACCTGCTTTCTTCTTCGACCGATTTTTGGCGGCAGAAGGCAACGCATTCCGCCGAACAGCAGCTTGCCCTTCTAGGTTTTGTCGGTGTGCCGGTTGAGGACAGGCCGAAAAGCAGGCTTTCTGTAACATCTTTGGCGATCGAATCGCTGGGAAAGAAGTTTCCCGCAAAGACGCAAGGCACGCAAAGTGAAGACGGAGTGAATGCGGTCAACACTGCCTGTGCGAGCGGGTGGCCGAATCTGGGTGACTACGCCCTTTTTCATCCCGCAGCGGCTTTTGCGACGAAGACATGGGCTGTTGATAATTTTGCCCGCACAGCGGAATATCTATCGGAAAAAGGCATTCAAACCATTGCTGTCGCGGCACGGAATGAATCGGATATATTGGAAAATCTCGTAGCGGAATCCAGTGTTCCGATAACTACGTTTAACGACCTGACGCTGCCGCAGATCGCGGCCCTCGCGTCAAAGGCCAAACTTTTTGTCGGTAATGACTCGGGAATTGCTCACATTGCCGCGGCGGTAAACACGCCAAGCGTCGTCATTTTTGGCTCGTCGAACCGAGATCATTGGCGGCCGTGGACCGATGCTGTCAACGAGATAGTATATGAAAGCCTGCCTTGTCAGCCGTGTCCGGGTTATGAATGCAAGGAATTCGGCGATCCGAAGTGTATTTTGAGCGTGAAGCAGGAAGCTGTATTTGAAGCTATCGAAAAGGTTTGGGCGGCGGGAAAAAAAGGCGAGCCATGATGCCCGCCTTTTTGCATTTTTGCAGTCTACTTTCTATTAGTGTTGGCCGTATTGCCGTTAACCATTCGATTTGTCATTGAATCGTTGGCCTGAACGGTCAACTGATTCTTCACGCCCTTTTGCCCTTCGATCGCTTTTGCGACGGTCTCAGCCTGAGTTTTCTGGGCGGCGGTGCCGACCGTTCCCTTTAGTGTAATAACATCGTTCACAACGTCAACATTTATTGTCGAATCACGCAGATCATCCGTGGTCGCCAACGCCGTCTTGGTCTTAAACCAAATCCAACTATCATTTACGCCTTGTCCGACCGTGCTCGAACCCTTTTCGCGTTCGTACTCGGCACGGTTTTTGTCATAATCCGCACGATTTACATTCGAATTCGTATTTGAGCGATTCGTATTAGCGGGCGTAGCATTTGCGTTAACAAGCACTCCCGTATTGCTGTTCATGTTTCGGGCGTTAATGTTAACGCTTGTGTTTGACGCCGACTCGCAGCCCGTAAAGGCGATTGCAGCCGTTATTGTTAAGATTACTAATTTCAGTTTCATAATATCTCCTGTCTTCTCTCAGAATAAAAATTATGTATTCATTGAATACACATTGATTGTTCGAGTTTGGAAGGATGCAAAGCGCATACCAAAGCACCGGAATTCGTGTGACGGAGATTTAATGTGGAAAATAATGCGGAAATGAATTATTCTAGGGTAGATGATCACGCAATATATACAAGCCGCCATGCGAAAGGCCAAATACGAGATTCTTGAGAATAACGAGGGTTCTATGGAGAGATTCCGGGGTTTCAAGGGGTTTGGGGGAATGCACCGACACTTGACGGTTGTCGAAAAGATTTGGCAGAAGCACTTGAAACATGGATTTTGTTCCGCGTTTCGCGTTTCGCGTGGTATGAAAGTCCCCGCAGTAGGAAAATACAAGCTCGACGTAGAGTTTGCCCCGGCATAGCCGACGTTCTAGAGTTTCTCCCAAGTCTTCTCGTCAATTCCAGCTTGCCGTAAAATATTTTTCAATAATCCGCCGCCCGCTTCCCGTAACGCGCGCGCCAGCAGAATCGCCGGCGCGGTGTTGGCGCGAAAGTGACGCTCCATCGCCGCCACGCTGAAGCTCGCGA
>JANNGV010000569.1:0-2030 GCA_031404055.1 Chloracidobacterium sp. | reverse complement strand
GGCACGCTCGCCAAAGCCTATGAGCTATCCGGAAATCGCGAAAAGGCGATCGAGATCTATAAAAAAGGTATCGACGTCGCTATGGCACACGGGCACCCGTCAATGGCGAATGAATATCGGATGACTTTGGACCTGGACTTTGCGGATTGACGGGAACGCGGAATCCCCGCCCGCGTGAAATGGAGACAAATGTGTAGTGCGGCAGCTTGGAACCCGTGTTCCTGCGGTAGCCGTACACGCCGCCACAGTCGCCTTTTTTATCTTCACCGGCTTTTCCGGTTTCTCAGCTTCAACTTTTGCCTTATTGATCACATCGACGACATCCATTCCTTTAGTCACGCGTCCAAAAGCGGCAAAAGTGCCATCGAGCGTAGGTGCAGAATCAACCAAAATAAAGAAATTCGCAGTCGCGGTGTTCGGTTCGGTGGAGCGTGCCATTGAAAGAATGCCGCGTTCGTGGAGTATTTTGTTAGGTTCGTCGGGAATCGTGCGGCGGGCCCGTTGGTCAATCTGTTGCGTCATCTTTTCGCGTGTCCAAATGTCACCGCCCTGGATGACAAACCCCGGCACGACGCGGCTGAACGTCGTCGTATCGAACAAACCTGTTGCGGCCAGATTCAGGAAATTTCGCACAGATTCCGGTGCGCTTTCGGGAAACATCTCAAGCTCTATTACGCCCGCTTCGGTGTCGAGCGACACGCATTGCGCGGCCATCGTCTTTACATCGGCATTCTCAAACGGCTCGCCCTTGACCACTTCCGGCTTCGAGGCCGGACGGGCATTAGTTTTTACCGGCGCGCGTTTCTCCGGCGTTGCCTGCTGCCCAACTCCGCTTGCGGCAAACGCGGTAAACAATGTGCAAATGAGGATTGTGCGGTTAAGCATTTGATCTACATTTTCAGATAAATCGATTCGCGTGTAAAGTGTTTTTAGCATAAAACCAAGTCAGAACCACCTGTGCTAGCGGGTGGCTTATATAGAGCCATGAAACAAATCTCAATACTCGCCGCTCTTCTTATCTTCGTTGCTGCTTCCTTCGCCCAACGCGAACTCGGCGTTCGTCCGACCGAAACCGGCGGCCCGCTGATGTTTGAGCAGGCGGCTTATGACGTCCAATCTTACGATGTCGGGTTAAGGATCGATCCGAAGACCAAGTCGATCTCAGGCACGACGGTAATGACGGCGAAGATCGTCATCCCAACCAACGTCATCGTCCTCGATCTGGACACGCCATACGTCATCGATCGAATTTACGGCGAGGCACGTGAGCGGCAGGCCGCGCTCAAATTCGAGCGGCGCGAAGGCAAGATCTGGATCTATTTTCCGGCGACAAAGCAAGCGGGCGAGACGTTCGAAACGATCATTACCTATTCCGGTACGCCACGCGAAGCTCCGCGGCCGCCCTGGATCGGCGGTTTTATCTGGACAAAGACGCCAACCGGTGCCGATTGGGTTTCGGTCGCGCTTCAAAACGACGGTGCCGATCTGCTGTTTCCCGTCAAAGATCATCCGTCGGATAAGGCTTCAATCGCGACGATGCGGCTCACCGTCCCGGACCCGCTTGTTGCCGTCGGCCCCGGCAAGCTCGAAACTACGGTAAAAAATAACGACGGAACCTCGACCTATACCTGGCGAATGACAAACCCGATCCCGAACTATTCGATCCTTTTCGACGCCGCTCCGTATCGCGTGATCAAGGACAGCGTCAAAAGCATAACCGGCGAGATGATCCCGATGGAGTTTTACATCCTTCCTGAAAGTTTTGAAAAAGGCCCAAAATTGATCGAGGAAACCAAGAAATACAATGCGTTTTTTGAGAAATATCTCGGACCGTTCCCGTTCCGTTCGCAAAAACTCGGCATCGTCGAAACGCCGCATCTCGGCATGGAGCATTCGACGCACATCGCCTATGGCAACAAGTTTAACTACAACGCCGACGGCTTCGATTGGCTTATGCTGCACGAATTTGGCCACGAATGGTGGTCAAACCTCGTCACCGCTTCGGACTGGCGTGATTTCTGGATACACGA
>JANNGV010000568.1:0-3173 GCA_031404055.1 Chloracidobacterium sp. | reverse complement strand
GCAAAACCGTATTACGTGGGAACGCGAGAAGGGCCGTGGTGCAAAGCGTAACTGGAAAAACTCGGCCGAGGATATTTGGTTCTTTACGATGTCGGACGATTTCACGTTCAATCTCGACGACGTCAAAATCCGACGTAAGGTGCTAGCTCCTTACACAAAAAACGGCGAACCAAAGGACTGGGAAAAAAGCGGCGATGGTAATTTCCGCGACACGCACCCGTCTAATATCTGGACCGACATCAGCGTGCCATTCTGGTCGATGCCCGAAAACACCGATCACCCAACGCAAAAACCTGAAAAATTGCTGGCAAAAATAATACTGGCCAGCACAAACCCCGGCGACCTAATCCTCGATCCTTTCGCCGGCAGCGGCACGACCGCCGTCACCGCAAAAAAGCTCGGCCGCGATTTTGTCTCGATAGAATCGGACGAAAACTACTGCCTTCTCGCTCTAAAACGGCTTGAAATGGCCGAAACCGATAAATCGATACAGGGTTTTTCCGACGGCGTTTTCTGGGAACGAAACGCTGGAAAATGATTCCCAGATAAACACAGATGCACCCAGATTTATAGAATCTTATCCGTGTCATCTGTGTCCATCTGTGGATAATAGCCTTATGAAGATCGCAACCTGGAATGTAAATTCCATCAATATTCGAATGCCGGTGATGCTTGACTGGCTGGCCGAAACACAGACCGATGTTGTCTGTTTGCAGGAAACTAAAACCGTTGACGAGAATTTCCCTGCGGCGGCATTCAAAGATGCGGGATACGATACCGCCTTCATGGGTCAAAAATCGTACAACGGCGTGGCGATCGTTTCGCGATTCCCGATTGAGGACGTTCAGAAAAATTTCCTGGATGACGACGACGAATCGCCTAAACGAATGATCGCCGCGACCGTCAATGGCGTTCGCATCGTCAATACATACATCCCGAACGGCACCGAGATCTGGACCGACAAATTCACATTCAAACTGGACTGGCTCCAGCGTCTGCGGCGCTATTTTGACGAAACATGCGACCTTGGTAATGACGTCTTGCTGTGCGGCGATTTCAACGTTGCGATTGATGAGCTCGATGTCTGGAGCGTTCCGGTAATGCAGGGGAAACTGCATTTTTCAAAGCCGGAGCGTGCCGCGATGCACCACGTCAAGCAATGGGGTTTTGTCGATTTATTCCGAAAAATGAACGGCGATGTCCGTGAATTTTCGTGGTGGGACTTCCGTGCCGGTGCCTGGCAAAAAAATCACGGCCTCCGCATCGATCACATCTGGACCTCGCCCACACTCGCCGATAAATGCACCGGCTGCTGGATCGACAAAGCTCCCCGTGCACTCGAAAAACCAAGCGATCACGCTCCAGTTATCGCCGAATTTACGATCTAGAGTTTTATTGACCGCATAACCGAATTTCGACATACTTGCGTTTTAGATGTCGACGCCATAGTTCGGTGGCCTTGTGTTCTTGAGGAGACGATTTATGACCGAGATCAAGTATTTCGTTTTAAACGCGGTAGCTGCTCTTGTTTTCACGGCCTGCGGAGCATCGACCGGAAACGCCCCGGCGAACAATGCAAACGCCGGTAACACGGCTGCAAAGGCCGTCGCGGCCGCACCTATGAAAGAAGCACTGATGGCCTCCGAGACGAAGGCCTGGGAATCGTGGAAAGCCAAAGACGGAAAGTTTTTTGAGGATTACCTGACCGACAACGCTATTGGTATGGGCAGCAACGGCCGCTCAGATAAGGCCGCGATCATCAAGCGGATCAGCGACCCGACATGCGAAGTCAACGGTTTCTCATTTTCGGAAGAACAAATGACCCTGCTCGGAGATGATGCCGCTCTACTGACCTACAAAGCGACGCAGGACGCCAAATGCGGTGGAAAAGCATTGCCCGCAATAGTTCGGGCTGCCACCGTTCTCGTCCGAAGCGGCGATAAATGGAAAGCTGCCTTGCACGCCGAAGTCGCGATCGTCGATCCAAAAGCGGCTCCCGCAAAACCGGCTGACAAGACCGAGGTGCCTACAACTTACACAGCTGAAGATCGCGAAATGGATAACCGAATCGATACGATGATCTTTAAGGAAAAGGCCGTCTGGGAAGCTTGGAAAGACCACGACGGTAAAAAGCTCGAGGAGCTGACGGCAAAAGATATTTCATTTATTAATATTTTCGGCACTTTCTTCGCAACCAAGGCCGACGCGATCAAGGATTGGTCAGCGACCGGATGCGAGGTTAAAAGCGTCAGTGTCACCGACGCCGTTGGCATAGTGCTCTCACCTACAGTCGGCCTACTGACATTTAAGGGTGGTGCTGACGGCACCTGCTTCGACCAAAAGGTCGGACCAATTTGGGGCACGTCCGTTTATGTCAAGGACGGCACTGTGTTGAAATGGGCGTTTGGCATAAATTTACCCGCAACCGGATCGGCTCAAAAGTAATCTCGGCGATGAAGCATTCTCTTTTTTCCGCACAATCGTTAACGACGTCAGGGCGTCTTGCCTGGTCCGCTTTTGCCTGGATACTCTGTGAAAATCGCAACCTGGAATATTAACTCGATAAACTCCCGCTTCCAGCACGTTCTCGATTGGTGTGCCAAGAATCAGCCTGACGTGCTCTGCCTTCAGGAAACCAAATGCGTTGACGCAAAGTTCCCGCACCAGCGGATACGCTCGATCGGGTTTGAACACATCGAATTTCACGGTGAAAAGGCCTACAACGGCGTTGCTTTAATCTCGAAGTATCCGCTTCGCGACCTGCAAAAGAATCTTCCCGGCGATGTTAAAGATGCTCCAAAACGCCTGATCGCCGCGACCGTTAACGACATCCGTATTGTAAACACATACGTTCCGCACGGTACCAAATTTGGTTCAGACAAATTCGCGTTCAAGCTCGATTGGCTTCAGCGTCTTCGACGATATTTTGACGAGACTTTCGACATTGGTGAAAACGTCCTGCTATGCGGCGACCTGAATATTGCTCCGCACGAACTGGATGTCTGGAAGCCTTCTTTATGGAAGGACAAAATGCATTTTACAAAGCCTGAGCGAGACGCGATTCAAAATGTAAAACGATGGGGCTTCGTCGATGTTTTTCGCCAGATAAACGACGATGCGAGGGAATATTCCTGGTGGGATTATTTTCACCACTCGTTCGAGAAAGACCGCGG
>JANNGV010000567.1:0-1790 GCA_031404055.1 Chloracidobacterium sp. | reverse complement strand
TTCGAAGTATTTTTCCATCAGGGCGTCGTCAGATTCGGCGACAAGCTCGATAAGGCGTTCGCGTGTGGCATCGAGCAATCCTTTGCCCTCGGACGGGATGGCGATGCCTTTTGCCTTGCCGTTTTCGTCAAATTCATAAGCTTTTTGATGGACGACATCGACAATGCCGCGGAAATTTGCTTCCCGGCCGATCGGCAGCGTGAACGGGACGATCGAGCGTGCAAACGAATTCTGTGCCGTTTCAAGGGCGTGGCCCAAATCAGCGTGTTCCTTATCCAGTTTGTTGATGATCATGAAACGGGGCAGCAGGAATTCGTTCGCGTACTGCCACGTTTTTTCGGTCTGGACCTCGATGCCGTGCACGCCGTCGACAACAACCAGTGCACAGTCCGCCACCCGCAGAGCCGGACGGGCGTGCGAAACAAACGCCGCGTAACCGGGCGTGTCTATCAAATTTATCTTGGTATCGTTGTATTCCAGGTGGGCGAAATTGTTGTTGAGGGAAATTTTTCGTTCGATCGAATCTTCTTCGTAATCAGTTACGGTCGTTCCTTCATCGACCTTTCCCCAGCGAGTTGTTGCTCCAGCGAGTTGTAGCAGCGACGATACGAGCTGGGTTTTACCCGCGTCGCCGTGTCCAATGACAGCCAGATTCCGAATGTCCTCTGTTGCGAATGCTTTCATTTTCGGCAAGATCTCCTTCTTTTAGAGTCGAGAGTCGAGAGTCTTGAGTCGTGTGTCGGAGCTGAGTCTTTCCGACTCACGACTCTTGACTCACGACTCTCGACTATTTCAGATGTTGGTAACCAAATAATTTATCGAACAAACGGAGAGATATCAAGGAGAGACGCGGCGGGCAGTAGTAACCGGAAAAATCTTGCGCCGCGTTTCCGGGGCGTGTATAGTCGGCTTATTCAGGGTTATCGGACTTTTACTGGATTTGCTCCCGATTTCACTGGCTCACCGCACCGAGTTGTATGAAGAAGTATATTAACCGAATGTTGCGCTTACGGCGCTCGCTCCTGTTGCTGGTCGCGCAGATCTTGTCGCTAACCATCTTGAATGCGGGTGCTTGGGGCCAATCAAGCGCTGTCGATCCGAGTTTTGCTCCGGTCGTGGCAAGCGTTCCGGCCACGACGCCGTTCAATCAATTTATCGGGCCGCTGCTTCTGAAAGACGAAGGGCAGCTGATCCAGCCGGATGACAAGCTTGTGATCTGGGGCCGGGGCTTTGTCATCGACGACATGGCGAAGGGAACGATCGCTCGGCTGAATCCAAACGGAACGCTCGATAACAGTTTCCAATACTGTGCTTGCCTGCTGCGTACCGTGGTAAGCGTTGCGTTACAGCCGGACGGGAAATTTTTGATCGCGGGCGAGGACGAAATGCTACAGGCCAAAGTCGTTCGCCTGAATGCGGACGGCAGCCGCGATTCAGCCTATGTGTGGCGGGTGCCGGCGATCGCGAATGTGTTCACACAGGCCCGCGTGCGCGCCGTTTTGACGGACGGTAAGGCGCTGGTTGAGGTCGCGGTCGTCAGGTCGGTAGCCGACAGACCGAGCTTTCGCTTTTACCGGGTGAATGCAGATGGAAGTAGGGACACTTCCTTTACCACGGTCGTCATTACGGATGCGAGCCGCGCTCTCACGTTGGCCGCTTTCGCCCGCGGCCCGAACGGGCAGTTTTATGTCGGGACGATGTTCGTCTACCCAAATTATCAGCCCGTGGCCGTGCGTCGGTTCAACGCTGACGGAACCGAAGATACCACATGGCCGCAGCCGACTTTCACC
>JANNGV010000566.1:0-4219 GCA_031404055.1 Chloracidobacterium sp. | reverse complement strand
GTCCCATGTATGCGTTTGATCCGCCGCCGATTATAGAAGCGTACCCATCGCCCTGCGCCCCGTGCAGGTAAAAAATATATTTTGCGGCTGCATCCAGTTGGTATTCGTAAACGCCTGGTTTGGTCGAGCGCATTGATTCGATGATTGCCAAACCCGCAATTTGTGTGGCTTTGCGAATGATCTCAATTTCTTTTTTGCTCTTAATCAGCCTAAGGGAATCCAAAATTGGCGAAAGGTCTCGAATTTCAAATTGCGGCGTTCGCTCATTCAATAGCAGTTGTAATCGTGCTTCCCGTGAGGGTCGTCCGTCCCACGGATCAGATGAAATTCGAGCCTGTCCATTTAGCAGCTCATCCCGACTGTCAGTTCCGGTCTCCGCCGGGCTCAGCGGTGTGTAAAGAAGCGGTGCGGGCGGGCGGATCAATCCGGTGCCGACCAGGTTCAGCGATAAAAACTCGACACCACGCACCTGATCGATCCCCGTAAGCTCCTTAATTAGCGCGGCATCTTCAGCGGAAAGAATCATGCCTTCGCTTTTTTCGCGATCTGCGTCCTTGTGAGGAAGATACAGGGTTGTTTTCTGGTTCCGACCGTCCAGTAAAAGATATGCGTGGGGCGTTTCAAGACCCGTGAGATAATAAAATTCATTAGACTGTCGAAAGACGTTAAAATCGGCCGTACCACTCGCCCCCTGGATAAGCGCCAATGCATTTTTGCCGATTTTTCCAAATATTTTGGCTCGCCGTTCCGCAAACTCTTCCCTGGAAAAATCCGTCTGATAGTATGATTTCTCTTGCGCGGTGAGGATATTAAAAGACAAGAAAAATATTGAAAACAACCATGATAGATTGATTTTTTGATTCATGAATTCTCCTAAAATAGTTTGCAAAAGACCCTGATGTATCTTACTTTTCCCTAGGGTTAAGAATCTATATAGCCTTTCTTCAGGTTGCGCTCGTCTGCGGTGGTTTTGCCATCGGCAAGATCATACCAACGCCGGATTCCGGCGCGGAAAATAATCCAGCTCTGATCACCCCCGGCATTTCGGACAAGTTCCTTAATCTTCTTTCGGTTCACCAGGCCTTTTTTACTTAGTAAGAAGACGCAATCTTCCTGGTCCTTGAATCTTCCGGCTATATATTTGAGAATAACGAGCCATTCGGGGGTAAGTATCGGAAGATCGTCGATCATCACTGCATCTTTGAGAGCGTTTTGATAAAAAATCTTTGCTTCATCTTTCCGCACGATCCAGTCAACCGCGACGGCCTGATTTTTCGCGGCGATCCGGTATCGCTCTCCGCCCTGTATCAGGGTACCTTCGCTTTCGAGCGGAAGCATTCGCGTAGCGATAATATCCACATCCTTGGTCAAACGATCGCTGCCATAAAGAATAACGGCCAATCCGCCAGCTAATGCCCAGCTAATCTTGTGTTGCTCGGCAATTTCGGAAACTGTTTCGATAGCTTTTGTTGCCGATTCGTCATCCAGCAGCCCAAATTCAATTTTTGTCATATGACAGTTCCTAAAACTATTTCTTCATGATCGGAATTTTAACACGATTCTCTCTAGCAAATTCGATCGCTTCTTCGTAACCTGCGTCAACGTGCCTGACCACGCCCATGCCGGGATCGGTTGTCAAAACTCTTTCGATTCTCCGAGCGGCTTCAGGCGTTCCGTCGGCGACGATTACTTGTCCAGCGTGGAGCGAATAGCCGATGCCGACGCCGCCGCCGTGGTGGAGCGAGACCCAGGTGGCGCCGCCGGCCACGTTTATCATGGCGTTTAGATAGACCCAGTCGGCGATGGCGTCGGAGCCGTCTTTCATCGCTTCGGTCTCGCGGTTGGGCGAGGCGACGCTGCCGCAGTCGAGGTGGTCGCGGCCGATGACGATCGGGGCTTTTAGTTCGCCGGACGCGACCATAGCGTTCAACTTCAATCCGGCCTTTGCGCGGTCGCCGTAGCCGAGCCAGCAGATGCGGGCCGGAAGGCCCTGGAACTCAACTTTTTCCTGTGCCATCGTCAGCCACTTTGTCAGGTGATCGTTTTCGGGAAAGAGGTCCATTATCGCGCGGTCGGTTCTGTAGATGTCTTCGCGGTCGCCGGACAGAGCGACCCAGCGGAACGGGCCTTTGCCTTCGCAAAAGAGCGGGCGAATATACGCCGGTACGAAGCCGGGGTAATCAAAGGCGTTTTCAACGCCATTGTCGAGGGCACGCTGCCGCAGGTTGTTGCCGTAATCGAAAACGATCGAACCGCGTTTCTTAAATTCAAGCATTGCCTCCACATGCCGCGACATCGAATCCATTGCCCGCCGTTCGTATTCAGCCTGATCGGATTTGCGAAGCTCGGCGGCTTCATCGACGGAAAGACCGACGGGAATGTATCCGTAAAGCACGTCGTGGGCCGATGTCTGATCGGTAACGACATCGGGAAATACGCCGCTTTCTATTAACTGCCAGTGGACTTCGGCAGCGTTGCCGGGCAAGGCGATCGAAAGAGGTTCGCGCTTTTCGATAGCGGCTTTGGCCTTTTCGATTGCGTCGTCTATGTCGTCCGCCGCAACGTCAACCTGCCTGAGTTGAAGCCGACGTTCTATCCGCCACGGATCGACTTCGACCAAAATCCCGACACCGCCGTTAAACGTGATTGCCTGTGCCTGCGCGCCGCCCATTTCGCCCAAGCCCGCGGTTAGCACTAATTTTCCCGCAAGCGAACCCCAGCCGTGCTGCCTGGCGAGCGAGCCGAATGTCTCATACGTGCCCTGCAAAATTCCTTGCGTCCCGATGTATATCCACGAGCCAGCGGTCATCTGCCCGTACATCATCAACCCCTCGGCCTCGTATTTGTCGAACTGCTCCTGCGTCGCCCAATGCGGGACGATGTTTGTATTCGCGATCAAAACGCGTGGTGCGTCAGTGTGAGACTTAAAAATCCCAACCGGTTTGCCGGATTGGACGAGCAGCGTCTCGTCCTCATTCAAATCGCGTAGAGACCGCAATATCGCGTCGAAGCTTTCCCAATTGCGTGCCGCTTTGCCACGTCCGCCGTAAACGATAAGATTTTCGGGATCGAACGCAACATCCGGATCAAGATTGTTCTGGATCATTCGGTATGCGGCCTCGATCAGCCAGTTTTTGCAGTTCAGTTCCGTGCCCGTGGGCGCTTTGACGATTCTAGACATAAGTATGTTTTTTCGTTTGATCTACACATAAGCTACAATCAGCCCAATCGTTTGGCAAATACCGGATTTGGCGATGCTGCCTTTCGCCTTTCCCACTGCTTTATGACTGACACTGATCTCAAAATTGCAGAGTTGGAAAAACGGCTGGATACGCTCGTCGGGACCCAGATCGGTTTTCAGACCGAGATCACACGGATCAGGAGCGAGCTTGCCGGACTTCGCCGCGTGGCAAAAGCGCCGGAGCCGGTGAATCGCGCGTATCAACCGCCAGAGTTCAAGGAACGTCCTGCACCTCCACCACCGCAATGGCCGATACCGCCGTCTTCATCGGAAAGCGGATCCAGATCCGTGCCTCCTCCGAGTTTTGGTGTGCGGCCGGATGATACTGATAACCGATCATCTTCCGGTTGGGAAAGCTCATTTGAGAGATGGGTTTCGTCCTACACGGAATCAGCCCGGGCCGATCTTGAAAAATTTATCGGCGAAAATCTTATCAGCAAGATCGGGATCATCGTGCTCGTTCTGGGTGTCGGTATAGGTGCGAAATACGCGATTGACAACAATTTGATAAGCCCTCTGACCCGCATCATTATCGCTTACATTTTTGGTTTCGGACTCGTCGGGCTTGCCATCAGGCTTAAACCCAAATATCTCAATTTCAGCTCGGTGCTCATCAGCGGCGGCATGGCGATTATGTATTTCGTCACATATTTCGCCTACGCCTCGTACGAACTGATACCGCAATCCGCCGCTTTTGCCTTGATGGCAATGTTTACGCTGTTTACGGTCGCCGCGGCACTATTGTATGACCGCCAGGTCATCGCCCACATTGGTTTGGTTGGAGCGTACGCGGTGCCGTTTTTGTTGAGCGATAATTCGGGCAATTATCTCATTCTGTTCGCCTATATGGCGATAATAAACGCCGGAATTCTGGCAATCTCCATTAAAAAATACTGGTAGGCTCTTTTCTATACTTCGTCCGGATTTACGTGGTTAATATTCTTTGGCTGGTTCATTTCCAAATATTCGCCCGCCGAG
>JANNGV010000565.1:0-1511 GCA_031404055.1 Chloracidobacterium sp. | reverse complement strand
GGGTGATCGACGAATCGCTTCAGTTGCAGCAGAAGACCTATCACAAGCCATTTGCGGAAAATGGCATGACGGCTGGCACCGCCATATTGACGGGAAAATCGCGGGTTGCCTTTCTCGGTGAGCGGGGAACTTTTAGTGAAGAAGCGGCCTTGCGAATTTTGGGTGAGGATTGCGTGACGGTTTCGTTTCCGACGTTTGAAGATCTCTTCAAAGCCGTTGACGACGGCAAGGCCGATTATATTCTGACGCCGCTTGAGAACAGCCTTGTCGGGTCGGTCCACCGGTGCTACGACCTGCTTTTGAAAAGCTCGCTGAATATTGTCGCGGAAGTCATACTGCCGGTTTCGCATTTTCTCGTTTCGTGTCCCGACGCGACTTTTGAAACGATCGAAACGGTCGAATCGCACCCGGCGGCGTTGGCACAATGCGAGAGGTTTTTTGCGGCGTATCCGCATTTGAAACGCGTCGCGGCGGACGATACGGCGGGCAGCGTGCGGCGTGCCGTGGAAAGCGGTGATGTTTCACGGGCCGGGATTGGCGGACGGCGGACGGCGGATATATACGGCGGAAAAATTTTGCGCGAGCATATCGAGGACCACGCGGAGAATTACACGCGGTTCGCTCTGTTATCGCCGACGGCGGACGAGACGAATACGACCGGCAAAATTTCGCTGGTCATCAGGCTGAGGCACCAGCCGGGCGCTTTGCAAAATGCGCTGCGGGCGTTTGTCCGGCGTGGAATCGATCTGCTCAAGATCGAGAGCCGGCCGATAAAAGATTCGCCGTCGGAGTTTTATTTTTATCTCGACCTGCGATCACCGGCCAGCGAAAGCGAACTTCGCGGTGCACTGGATGAGATTAGCGAGCAGGCGGCTGAGGTTCGGTATCTTGGGCGGTATCCGACGATAGAGATTGCAAGTGATGTGCGCGTCTGATTTCTTCATTCTTTCTTGTTCATTCCTGTTCCTCTTATTCCGTGGTTAAAAAAAAGATTGAACCACGGAACATGAGGAAACGAAACCCGAATAAGAGGAACACGGAAGCAGATTCACGACGAACCAAATGGTCGTTTTTTTATATATATGATCCTGATCCTGAAGCCATACATTGACGCCGAGACCCGTGAGTACAAGCGGTTGGAGAGTCATCTTAAGAACCTGCAGAACATTGAATATCGCATTCATAAGGTGCAGGGGGCGCGGCAGACTTTGACCGAAATTTACCTTATCGGCGATACGGCCGCTTTATCGCTGGACGAAATGAAGAGCTTTCCGGGCGTCGATCACGTCGTGCGCGTTTCGGAGGAATATCGCGTTCTCGGGCGGCATAAGGACGACACGCGGCCGAATAATTTCGAATACAACGGCGTCGAGTTTAGCCAGGACAATCTGAATGTTTTTGCCGGGCTGTGCGCGGTCGACTCGCCACCCAGCGTTGAGAAAATGATGAAGGCGCTGCAGGAGAACGGGCAGGTTTGTACGCGCATGGGAGCCTATAAACCGCGGACGAGC
>JANNGV010000564.1:0-5514 GCA_031404055.1 Chloracidobacterium sp. | reverse complement strand
CAACTCAAGCGTTTCGAGCCGGACGCCCGAATAACCGCGTGCAAGCGTATTCGCGCGGATCAGCATAATCGCCCGAACGGTCGGAATATCAAACGGGTTCCCGACGCCGACGGCGTGGCTGACGACGATATTCCGCTGCAGCTGCCGAACCTCTTCGCGGCTGCAACAGAATATCGTTGTGAGCCACGCCGTTGGCGTCGGGAACCCGTTTGATATTCCGACCGTTCGGGCGATTATGCTGATCCGCGCGAATACGCTCGCACGCGGTTATTCGGGCGTCCGGCTCGAAACACTTGAGTTGATACTTGAATTTCTCAATCGCGGTATTCACCCTGAAATCCCGGAAAAGGGAAGTCTTGGCGCCAGCGGCGACCTCGCCCCGCTCGCACATTTTGCGTGCGTTTTGATCGGTGAAGGGAAAGCCGAGTTTAATGGCGAGATTTTTAAAGGGCAGGAAGTATTGAAGAAAGCGGGTTTGACGCCCATTACGCTCGCCGCAAAAGAAGGGCTTGCGCTGACAAACGGGACGACTGTAATGACCGCCGTCGGCCTGCTCGAAACGGCCAAAGCGATCCGGCTTGCGGAATTGGCCGACATCGCCGGCAGCCTGAGCCTCGAAGCACTGCATGGCACCGTGCTTGCGTTTGACGAACGAATACACGCATTGCGGCCCCATCCGCGACAGATGGAATGTGCCGCTAATCTTCGACGCATTTTAGCGGAAAGCGATTTTGTACGGGAGTTTGATCCGAAAAATGTCCAGGACGCGTACACGCTGCGATGTATGCCGCAGGTTCACGGGGCCTGCCGCGACGCGGTTGCGTATGCCGAATGGCTCCTCAAGCTTGAGCTGAACTCGGTGACGGATAACCCGCTTATTTTTGTTGGTGATGCGGAGAATGGGCGACGCGGGGACACGGAGAAAAGCTCCCCTCCTTACGAAGGAGGGGTGGATGCCGCTTCGGCGGACGGGGTGGTTCTCGCTGCGTCTGACAGTCTCCCCTTCTCCGCGTCGATTGATGTTATCAGCGGCGGAAATTTCCATGGCGAACCTCTAGCGCTGGCCTTCGATTATCTTGCGATCGCACTTACCGAGCTCGGAAACATCTCGGAGCGGCGAATTATGCGTCTCACGGACGAAGCGTCGAACGCTCATGTGCTGCCCGCGTTTTTGACCGAGAACGGCGGCCTGAATTCCGGATTTATGATCGTCCAGTACACGGCGGCTTCGCTTTGCACGGAAAACAAGATCTTGTCGCACCCGGCCAGCGTCGATACGATCCCGAGCTCGGCTAATGTCGAAGACCATGTTTCGATGGGTGCTACGGCCGCTATAAAACTGCGGCAGGTGGCTGCTAACTTGTCGGATATTTTATCTATCGAGCTGTTTTGCGCGGCCCAGGGCGTTGACTTCAGACGCAAAAAAATTGGCACGGATAAGAAGCTTGGCGTCGGCACGCGTCACATCTATGATGAAATAAGGCGGCATGTTCCGTTTATTGAACGCGACGAATATATGAAGACGCATATGGATGCAATCGCCGCAATTGTTAAAAAGTTCACCCTGTCCGAAGCTGACGAAAACTAATAATGACCGACCAGAAAAGCTCGCTATTTACTAGATTCGCAAAGCACGCGGCGATCATTACCGGCAGACCGACGACTTTTGTCTGCGCGGTGCTCATAATCATTAGCTGGGCGTTTCTCGGCCCGTTCTTCGGCTTTAGCGACACGTGGCAACTGGTTATCAACACCGGCACGACGATCATCACCTTTCTGATGGTCTTTCTGATCCAAAACACGCAGAACCGCGATGGTGAAGCCGTTCAAATAAAACTGGACGAGCTTATCCGCTCGATCAAAGGTGCCCGAAACCAGGTGATGAACCTGGAAGAAATGGACGAAAAACAGCTTGACCTGATTCGAAAGGAATATCTTGGGCTGGCCGAGGCTGCCGATCGCGAGCTTGAGGAGAAGGCGAATCGCTGATATGAACCTCTGCCCGAAGCTCGGCTTTTACGTGCTGACATTTTTCATCTTACCGTTCACCGTGCTGACAACGGTCATCCCGGCACAGCCAACCCGCACAAACTCTTTTTTAGAAACGGCACGGGTAAAGTTGTTAAAACCGAAGTCGTGCAAATCGGTGGAGTGTGTATGTTCAATTGCCGATAGATCTATTGCATCGCGTCTGCTGTCGGAATACGGCTCGGTCTTTGCCGCGGCAGAGACGGTCCGGCCGCCTAGCCGCTGTATCTTTGAAAACGAATTGCAGGTAACCGAATTCCAACGCTCATTGCAATCAAAGCCGGAGATAATGCTCGGTGTCACCATCGAGCTTCAGGAAACGGCGATGACCGCTCTTTTAAAAGCGCGGGAAGAGGCGGAGGGTGCCGGTCTGCGTATCTCGCCGCTAGACGGCCGGGTAGCCGGGAAACGCTCATATTCTGATACGGTTCGCATATGGAATTCTCGATATTTTAAGGCTCTCGACCATTGGGTCAGACGCAGAAAGATCTCTATCGAAGATGCCGACACCGCCCGTCGTGACACGGTACTCATTCAAATCCGCAAGGTTATGGATTGGGAGAACAGCGGCCTTAATTTTGGCACAAATATTAAGGGTTCTATTTTCGCGTCAACCGCGCCGCCGGGCACGTCGCAACATCTGTCGATGCTTGCATTCGATGTCGTTCAATATTCGAATCGCGCCGTCCGCACGATCCTCAACAAGCACGGCTGGTATCAAACAGTTGCAAACGATCCGCCGCATTTCACATATTTAGGCGCCGGAGAAAACGAGTTCCCGTCACGCGGTCTGAAATCGGTTAAGAAAGGCCCATACAAATTTTGGGTGCCCGCGATATGACGGGTCATGATAACTCGAATACTGAAGCATCTGCGAGCAGAATCTAGAGTTATTTGAAAAACTTATTTCCTGAGCAACCCTTGAATAGATCTCAAGTTCATCTTGTACCTCACGTTCCTCCTGATCCGTGGTAAAAAAAAGAAAACCACGGAATAAGAGGAACAAGAGGAACAAGAGGAACAAGACGGAGCATTCGGGTCAGAATACAGGCAAAACGGCATTGCTATTTCATATTCACCGGTGCCGGATATCCCTTGCCGCGTAGTTCGGCAAGCTCGAATACAACTTCCTTTTTTCCTTTGATGTTACGCGTAACTTTCCCGTCACCCGCAGTTGAAGTTTTAGCGGGTTTAATCGGTTTGTTGGCGGCTACGTTAGAATTTACGTTTTGGTTAGCTTCGACCGGTGAGCCAAGAGCGTCGATCGCCATCATCTCCAGACCGGCCATAAGTTTTTCGCGTTCTACCGATATTAAACTGTCCAGCGACACGCCAAATGCGTCTAAAACACGTCTCAAATTCTCTTCCGTATTTGTGCCGCGTTCATACACATCACGATAAATTTTTAGCTTGCCGTTTTCAACGACGATCGTTTCGTAACGAAGCTCGACCGGAATCGTATTATCCAGTTTAACTTCTTTGGTCTCGCTCGCCGCTTTTTCGTATTCCTTGATTTCCTGCATTGTCAGCGGTTTATCGGAGAGACTTGAAATCTGCATCGCAAAATCCTGCACTTGCGGATTAGTCAATCCAACGCATCCGTGCGACGCGAAGGTCCACATGCGGTCGGCCGATTTGCCGCCGTGTACGAGCGATGGAAGCCCGATAGGAATTTTGATTGGCCCAAGCGGGTTAAGCTTGCTCCCAGCCTCCACCTTTTTGCCGGGTGCGATATTTCCCTTGACCCAGGGTTCGTCGGGCGGCGTCCAGGTCGGGTTGAATATGATCGTACTCATTTTACGAAGCCCTGTCGGAAGTGGGAATTCAGGATATCCGATTCCTATTTTGTACGATTTCATCAGTTTTCCTTCCTTAAAAATATCCATTCGATATGCCGGGGCGTTTACGACAATTCTTGTGTCGGTGGGAATAGAGTTCGGTATTTCGGAAATCGTCGCACCGCCGCCGTCGCCTGCCCAACGCTGCTGAACCAACGACATAAGGCGTTCGGTCTTTTCAGGGCCGATAGCGGCAATTACTTCGGCTTTCGCCTTCTCAACCGAGGAACGCGTCGAACGCACGTCGTCGCCCGAGCCTTCCTGGTTCAAATTCAGAACCGCGTTCCGGGCTGCGTCGCGAAGCTTTTGAATCTGCTCGTCGGAAATTTGTATTGAAGTTTTCGCTTCATTCACAAACGCTTCGTCCGCTAACATTGCGTCCAGTAGCGGAAGGGTAATAGGCACATTTGCCACAGCTTTGTCCGGCACCGCTGCAGGAACGGACGTATTGGTATTAAGATTCGCCGCCGTATTGATGTTCAAATTCGGCTGGGTCCCACGGTTGTCCGGCTGAGCGCAGCCGCCGATAAATGCAATAGACGCAAAAGTAACGAAAAGCGGGATAATTTTCCCAAATGGTAAAAACGATGTAGGCATATTCACTTTCTCCCCGGTTTTTGTACGATATTCGTACGCACGGAAAGACAGTTGCAATTGTTATTCCGTTGCTGCTTAAAAAGTTGAAAGAGGTTTTCCGGCACGGAGGATGGGATATGGATTAATAGACGTTCCTTCCCAATAGCGTTTAGGATCCGTCACGATAGCGATTGAAAAATGCAGGTGGTAGTTTCCGGCTCCGGCGTTGCCCGTATCACCTACGAAGCCGATCGTTCGCCCTCGTTTCACCATATCGCCGACTTTTACATCGTCTGCCCGCTTTTGAAGATGAGCGTAATAAAAGATGAATTTCCTGTCGGTGCTGATTTGGTATATCGTAATCCCGCCTAACTCGCTGTCAAAAAACTTTACGATCTCGCCGTCGGCGGCTGCGAGAACGGGCGTGCCTAAAGGCGATGGAATGTCGATGGCGTCGTGAATCCTGCCTTCCGAGCGGGAATCGGAGAATGAGTCGATCAACTGTTCGGGTTTTACGCCAGCGACCGGAATGATCAATTCGCCGCCGAAAGCCGGTATCGGAACGTCAGGAGTGCGATTCACGTTCGCTTCTTCGGTGTTTGAATTATAAAATATCGACGGCACCGGCAGCGTAGTCGGCACTTCTTCAACTTTGGTCGGATCGGGAATTGCTTCCGCATTGAGCGGCGGGGCCGCAACGTAATTCGTCGCAATTCTTTCGCCAACAAAATAAAGAACGATAAGATGCAGGAACAAAAGATAGGCGGCGATAAGAATTCGCTTCATAACTCTGATCGCTTCATTCATTACAAGCATTGTATTGTTATAAAGATGCGCAGACAAGGTTTTGGCCAATACCGCGCCGCTTAGCATGATGCGCATCTTTTTAAAATTTTATGAAAAGGGAAGATATTGTCGGGTCGGGCGTGAACTTATATCTCGCGGCTCTGCCTGCGGGATTTGTAATGCCGGACAGTCCTGTTGAATTGCTGCTGCAGCGGGAATACGGCAGCGTTTTTGTGGCAAAAGGCGGCGTGACCGCCCCGCGAACCGTCGTATTCAGCGGCGAGAC
>JANNGV010000563.1:0-2424 GCA_031404055.1 Chloracidobacterium sp. | reverse complement strand
GCCGGTACATTAATGAAGATTTCAGCGACCATGAAAGCAGCACTCGACGAGCAACTTCTTCGTTACCAACGGTAAGCATTCCCGCGCGGTCCGCCGTAATCTCGGCCTGCCGCGCCCATGCGAGCAGCGGCATCTCAATCGCTCCGCCGATTAACGCAGTCGGGCTGAGAGCATTAAAAATTCCGCCTGCCATAAAACCTTTCGCCGGTCCTTGCTCCCCAAGAAAAAAACGGATTACCGTTTTCCAAAGGGCGTGTCCGGCCTTAGCATGCCCCATTTCGCGGGCGAGCAGAAAAAGCATGTCCACGCCCTGGAAATTTCCGGCAAGTGCCGAGCCGATCACGATAAACGAGTCGTTATCGGTTCCGAACGTCAGGCAATCCCACGGGCGCTCGCCCGAAAGGTAGACATCAGGCATGTGCGACATTCCGAGTATCCGTGCCGCACGGACAGCCTGGCCGAATATATGCGGCATCTGCTTCTCACTCAGCAAAACACCATTAAACGTAACTTCGATCCACCGTCGCCCGACCTTTTCCGACACTGCTTTTGCCAGCATGTTGAGCGGCGTCATCGAGCGAAGCACGGACATCGCCTTGGCGTCGGCCGCCCATGCAAACGCTGAAGAATCGACGCGATAGCCCGGCACCAGCGGCTTTAGGGTGCGGCATTCCCGGCAGACAACCTTATCCGGCAGGCGGTTCGGATCGCCGCCGCACGTGTAACAGCTTGGCGGCTGAAACGGAGCGTACTGCGGCGGCGGATACTGATTTTGCTGCTGATAGAACTGTTGATTGTTCGTCTGGCCCTGGTAATTCGGATTAATTTGCGGCTGATTAGGCTGCTGGAAATGCTGATTTTGCGGCGGTGTTTGAGGCTGTTGAAATGGATTTTGATCTGGTTGGTTCGTTTGCTCCCCGACCGCGATTCCGCAATAGATACAGAACTTCGACCCCGACATCGGCTGGTCGTGTCCGTTGCTGCATTTTGCCCTATTTACGCTGTTTTCAGGCATGATTGGTATCAGTACGAACCGGCCGAAGCCAGCATTACAAGCAAGATGTATAAGATATAGCCGATGCCATGCAGGAGAGTCACCGCAATACCACCCCAAAGCCCGACCAGGGCCATCCACTTGCCGTCAGCGGAGGACTTCCCGTTTTTGATGGCGTCAAGTTCGAGCCAGCCGACGATAGCAGCCGGAACGCCTGTTAGCGGCCCGCAGCAAAGAAGGCCGACGATGGCCAACACCAGGGCAACGGTCGCACGCTGGCTCGCTCCTCCGGAAGCAGCCGCCGGGCCGCCAACATACGGCTGCGGTGCACCAACATAAGGGGCCTGTCCGCCAACAAACGGAGCATTGGGCTGCTGATATGGCCGTCCGCCGCCGCCTGGTGAAAGCGATGCCGAGCAATTTAAACAAAACGCCGCATCCGGCGGATTCATCTGGCTACAATTGGGACAGGGTCTGGTCATATTTATTTAATGATCGGTCGCGGAGTACGAGTTTTAGAGTCATCAGATAAGCGTGAATCTCCAAAAAAGCCGCGTCGAAGTGAAAATAAACCGAAAGGCTCTGCGTCTGTTAGAAGTGCTCCAATTTCGGCAATTTGTTCTTTTAATTTTGCTACTATAAGCTAAGTTTCTTCGATTTGAAAAAATTGTCAAGCCACTTTGATACAGAGCGTTTAAACGGCCTTATCCGACTGGCAATTATCAAAATAGTTGGTTGCGGAAATGATAAAGCTCGAAAACTACATTGGCGGACATTTGCAGGCTCCCGTCTCAGACAAATACCTCGACAATTTCGACCCTTCGACGGGTGAAGTCTATTCGCTGATACCGGATTCGGACGCATCGGATGTACAGCTCGCAGTCGATGCCGCATCTGCGGCGTTTCCCGATTGGTCGGGAACATCGCCAGATGAACGATTCAGCGTGCTGATGAGGCTCGTCGCACTCATCGAACGGGACGCAGACAAACTTGCCCTTGCCGAGAGCATTGATAACGGCAAGCCCGTTAGCCTGGCAAAAGTGATGGATATCCCGCGGGCCGCTTCGAATTTCCGTTTTTACGCGACGGCCGCAATGCACACGGCTAATGAATCGCATGACACCTCTGGTCAAGCAATCAATTATACGCTCCGTCGGCCGCTCGGTGTGGTCGGCTGCATATCGCCGTGGAATCTGCCGCTTTATTTATTCACGTGGAAGATCGCACCCGCAATAGCCGCTGGGTGTACCGTCGTCGCCAAGCCTTCGGAAGTAACGCCGATGACGGCGTATCTATTATCTAAACTCTGTTTAGAAGCGGGCTTGCCCGCTGGAGTGCTGAACATCGTCCACGGCCTCGGCCCAAAGGTCGGTTCGGCCATCGTCGCCCATAAAGATGTCAAAGCCATCTCCTTCACCGGCGGCACTAAA
>JANNGV010000562.1:0-5368 GCA_031404055.1 Chloracidobacterium sp. | reverse complement strand
CCGATCCTGAGTTGGCTGATCCTAGGCGGTAAATGCCGTAATTGCAAGGAGCCGATTGCGATACGTTATCCTGCGGTGGAAGCCTTGACCGGCCTTGTTTTCCTGTTGGTCTTTTTGCGGATCGGTCTTAATCCGTTCCTGCCGATTTGTTTCGTTTTCGCTGCGGTGATGATCTCCCTGGTCTTTATCGACGCCGAGCACATGATCCTGCCGAATGTCATCACGTATCCGCTGTTTGTTTTCGCAATTCTCGTCCGTATCGTTTATCCAATCGTTTTTGAGACGAATTATTTTAGCGATATGGGATTCGCTCCGCTGACATCGATATCGGGCTATCCGGCGGTAGTATCGCTGGCCGGAGCCGTTTTAGGAGCGCTTGCCGGCGGAGGTTCGCTTTGGTTGGTCGGAGAGATCTGGAAACGGCTGCGGGGCGTTGAAGCCATGGGGCTCGGCGATGTCAAGATGATGCTTGGCGTGGGTGCTTTGCTGGGGTGGCGGTTATCGGTGCTGGCTATATTTCTGGCTGCATTTACTGGAGCGGTAATCGGTATCGCGTTGATCGCTAAACAAAAGGAAAAGGATTTTCAGACGCAGATTCCGTTCGGGATATTTCTCGGGATCGGTTCCCTGCTAGCCCTAATGTTCGGCGAACAGCTTATTGCTTGGTACGCAGCGCGTTTTCTGATTTAGCGGACAGAAGCGTTAGACTTAGCTCGTTTTTACGCTTGCTTCAAGGCATCTTGTAGAACAGTAGTATGCTGATCGTCCGAGCTTGATGGCTTTTTCTTCGGACACCCACGTTCCACATTTCGGACAATTCACGAGCGGTCCGGCGGCCGCGGGCTCATCCCGAATGCGATTATTTGCCTGCCGTCCGCCTTGGCGGACAGTCTGCAGCGTTCGCCACAGGTTAATTACAGCCATCAATTGCCGGCGGTATCGATAAGCCGTCAGCCCGGCCAAAGCCAGTAAGACTATGAATATAAACAAGGCTTCCTTCATTTCGAAGAGTCCGGGCTAGCACCTGCAAGAAGTGAAGTAAGTTCGCCAATCGCGGTATTAGAAGGGTTCGCCCGTTTTAGTTTTTCGAGCGTGGCGGCAGCTTTGGCGGATTCATTCTGCGTGATAAGAGTTTGCGTCAGGAACTGAAGTGCCCTTTCGTGCTTAGGATTTGTTTCCAGACCTTTTTCGAATTCCGCTACCGCCGTTGCAAGATCGGGCGGCTGATAAAGAAAATACGTCAGTGCAAGATCTGCCCGAACATCGACATCGGTTGGCATTTTGACCAGGGCCTTGCGATAAAACTCTCTGGATTTTATGAAACTGTCGTTGTCTTTATTGAAGTAGCCTTTGTCGAAATAGGCGTTTCCGACGCCGATCTGAAGATCGCGGTCCGCCGGTTCTATCGCCAAAGCACGTTCCATTATGCGAAGAGCTTCCAGCAATATATTCGTGTCTTTTTTCAGCGAAGCGTATCGATACAGCGACATACCCAGATTCTTTTGAAACGCGAAATTGCCTGGATTTTCATCTGCCGCGGCGATCTTTTTCTGTATCTCATCGTTCGTCAGGGTAATCTCGGCTGGAGCAGAGACATTGGAATTTTGAGCGGTTGCCACTTCATTGCCCGCTGGCGGCTTTGCCGTCAGTTCGCGTCGGTTAAGCGAATTCGCAAACAAAAATCCGGCCACAAAACTCAGCACGGAAGCAATGATCGCTATCCAGATTGATCTACTTGTCATTGTTCGTGATTCTAACAAATTCCATCCGATAAAACGAAAAACGCCGCCTTGCGACAGGGCAGCGTTCTAGTCGTAAATTGCTGTAACTCCTATTTTTTACCGCCTTCGCCTGGTAAAAACGGAAGGTCTTCGGTACGCCTGCGCGGAATCGGGTCGGTCGCCCGTCTACGCGGTATAGTCGTCGTATTTCGACGATCGACGCTGCCCGTTGGCAAACCTTTACCGTGCACCGCTTCAACCAGAATACGGGTGATTTCCTGAGAAAGTGTACGATGTTCCGCGGCCGCACGGCGGCGAAGCGATTCTTTTAATTCGTTCGGGACGTATGCGCCGATAAAAACACCTTTTCGGTTTGCCATAATGTTTGGGGAATTCTCCTTAAAATAATAAAAAAGAGCCTAAAGCCGGAGCAGATCTATAAGCCGAATCTTGTTCCCGTTTTTACCGGGCGGCAATCATTCATCTAGGCCGTTCGTTACCGAACGGCTCGAGCGACCTACCCGAAAACGCCGCCGATAATTACTTACCGGCAAATAGGCGGACAGCCCATATTAGCGTTTCCCTATTTGGTCTTGCACCACGAGGAGTTTACCCGGCCGCGCGTGTTACCACACACGCCGGTGAGCTCTTACCTCACCGTTTCACCCATCACCTTTTCAGGCTGGACTATTCTCTGTTGCACTTGTCGTCATCCGCTTGGAAGCGGACGCCCGGATGTTATCCGGCTCGTTGCCCTGCGGTGTTCGGACTTTCCTCTTGTTTTCACAAGCGACTGCCCGATCTGCTCCAGCATAAGGCGTTGTAAGTATAACAAAAATTGTTGAACATAAAAATTGCGTTAGCAACTTGTTAAGGTTCTCGATAACCTATTCTATCAATCCCGATCGAATCGTTTTGTTCCTCTTTGTTCATCTTGTTCCGGGGTTAGCCTTTTTTTAACCACCGAAAAAAGAGGAACAAGCACAAATAAAAGGAACAAAAACAGAGCATTTCGATGCATTCCAGTCTCTTTCAAGAAAGTGAGATGGGTTTTTCAAAGAACTCTATTAACTAATTCAGGCTATTTTCATCGCTCGGAAACGAACGAGAAATGCTCAGGAAAAAGATGGGCCCAGTTCTTTCGAATATGGTGGTTTACGATCTCCTCTGTTTCCTCAACCGTGCGGCTGTGTTCAATATTTTTCGTCAGCTTTCCCGTTTCTTCCAGCGCGATGCCGGAGATTATTTTTCTTACCTTGGAGATCGAATGGACATTCATGCTAAGGTCCTTCGCTCCGAGGCCGATTAGAACCGGAACGTAATACGGCGAACCGGCCATTTCACCACATACGATGACCGGTTTTCCGGCCTTGTTTCCTGCGTCCAGTACGCTTTTGATCGCCCTAAGCACAGCCGGATGCAGTGTCTTAAACCATCCTGCCACAGCTTCGTTGTCTCGATCAACAGCCAACAAGTATTGTATTAAGTCATTTGTTCCCAAACACAAGAAATCGGTTTCCTCAACTAATTCTTTAACCATTAACACGGCAGACGGTACCTCGATCATAGCCCCAACTCGCGGGGTTCCGACATTCTTGCCTTTTACGATTAACTGCTCACGTTCATGCTCAAGTAATTGTTTAACCGCGAGAACCTCGGAAACGCCCGATACCATGGGAATTACAACATCGATCCGATTTTCGAAGGAAGCCCGCAATATTGCCCGAAGCTGGGTGCGAAGAAGTTTTTTGTAAGCAAGGCCCAGGCGAATTGCCCGAAGCCCCAATGCTGGGTTCTTTTCTTTTGCCGCGTTCTGATCCAAAAGTTGTTCGGCTCCGAGATCGAACGTTCGGATCTTTACGCCCTGGTCGCCGACAGCCTCGGCTATTGCCCGGTACGCTGCAAACTGCTCGTTTTCCGATGGAAAGCCCCTGAACCGGTTAAACAAAAATTCCGAGCGGTAAAGGCCGACACCATGCGCTCCGAGCCGTTTTGCCTTGCCGTAGGCATAAGGCGTATCGGAATTTGCGTAGATCCTGATCTCACGGCCGTCAAGCGTCTTTACGGGAACCGCGGGGTTCTCGCTTTCCGGCAGATGTTCTTGATGAAATTGGGTTACGGCGAGCGAATAACTTTCGAGCGTATCCTTATTTGGATGTAAGATAATGTGGCCGTTGTAGCCGTCGACAATTACTTGATCACCGCTCTTTACACGTCTTAAAACCTTTTTTACGCCGGTAACGGCAGGCCAGTTCATTTCCCTGGCGAGGATAAATGTGTGCGAAGTCCATCCGCCATTTTCGGTGATAACGGCCAGCGGGTTGTCGTCGGCCAGTTCAACCAATGTCGAGGGCTTCAATTCCTTCGCCGCTATAATGGCATCTTTGGCGAACGGGATCTTAACCGGGTTTCCGCCGAGTGCGGCCAGGATACGCTCCGAAACGTCTTCGATATCGATATAGCGGTCGCGCAGATGCTCGTCCTGCATGGCCTTGTAACGGGCCACGTAGCTGTCCGTAACGAGCTTGATAGCCCATTCGGCATTAATTTTTTGATCGGTGATCTCTTTTTCGAATTTGGATCTAAGTGATGAGTCCTCGATCAGCATTCGGTGGGACTCAAAAATTCCGGGGCCGGAGTCGGATATTCTTCCCTTTTTTCTGGAGACAATCTTAGCCAATTGTCGTTTTGCCAGATTTATCGCCGTGTGCAGCCGCTTGATTTCCGGCTCTATCAACGCATTTTTTAGATCTATTCGATAAAACTGACGGTTGTTGCCATGCAGACAGACGATTTTGCCGATCGCCACGCCCCTCGAGACGGCTCGGGCCTTTAATCGAACTTCCGCGGATTTCTCGTCGTTGGGCGTAGCTTCCTCGCTTATTTCAGGCGCGTTCATTTGTGACGACTGTCGATCTTGCCCTGGTTCAAAAGAACTTTGCTGTCTTTGCGAGAACTTTGCGGTCTATGCGGTAAAAAAATCGTAACCACAATGAACGCAGAGCACATGAACACAAAATTCGCGAAGTTTTAAAGCTTTGCAATAATACTTTTAACAATACCGGGTTAGCTTCCGAAATTGAAACCGCCGCCACTACCTTGTGTCGGGAAAAACGGTTTAAGCAGCCCAGCAAACGCCGCCAGATTTCGTGTCTGGATCAAGATTTCGCCCGGTCCGGTAAACTCGGCGACCATACCTTCGCCGCTCAAAAAGCTTTTGAAAAAGCCGCTTGCCGCTTTCCGAAGAATGTATTGCATATGACCTTCCCATGCAACGAGATGACCGGTGTCCACGACGTATCGCTCACCGGGTCGCAGATTCTTTCTATGGATGGCGCCGAATGAGGAAACGAGCAACAGCCCGGAACCCGAAACCTGCAATACAAACAAACCTTCACCGCCAAAAAAGGATTTCGCTCCGCCAAATTTCGTATCGACGACCAAACTTGTGTCGCCGGCAAGATATGAACTCGACTGCACCATGAACGTTTGATTGCTCATTTCGATACCGGCGACATCGCCAGGAGCACCCGGAGCAAACGTGACCTCGCCCGGCGTTCCGCGTGATGTAAATGTCGAGACAAAGGCCGATTCACCGCCGACCGCACGCTTTAATGCACCGAAAACGCCGCCCTTCAACTGCGATT
>JANNGV010000561.1:0-3980 GCA_031404055.1 Chloracidobacterium sp. | reverse complement strand
GCCATGTTGGTCGCGATCGTCACCGCGCCTTTGCGGCCCGCCTGTGCGATGATCTCGGCTTCACGCTCATGATATTTAGCATTAAGAACGTTGTGCTTTATGCCGATTGCCTTCAGCCTTTCCGCAATTAATTCGGAGTTTTCGACCGAAACCGTACCGACCAGAACTGGCCGGCCTTCGGCATGAAGCTCCTTGATCTCGTCGACAACCGCATCCCATTTTTCGGGCAGCGTGCGATAGATCATGTCCGAATTGTCCTTTCGGATCATCGCCTGGTTGGTCGGGATTATGACGACATCGATGTTATATGTCGTGCCGAATTCCTCCGCTTCCGTTTCCGCCGTTCCGGTCATTCCCGATAGCTTTTCGTACATGCGGAAGTAATTTTGCAGCGTGATCGTTGCCAGCGTCTGATTTTCTTTCTCGATCTTTACACCTTCTTTCGCCTCGACCGCCTGATGCAATCCGTCGGACCAGCGTCGGCCGGACATTAGACGGCCGGTGAAGTCGTCAACGATAATGACCTCGCCTTCCTGCACGACGTAATGATGATCGACTTTATAGAGCGTATGGGCCTTCAAAGCCTGTTCGACGCAGTGGAGCAGGTCCATGTTGGCCGGATCGTACAAATTCGAAACGCCAAGCAGTTTCTCCGATTTTGTCACGCCCTGTTCCGTCAGCACGGCCGAATGGTTCTTTTCATCAAGCAGATAATCGCCCGTCGTAACCTTCGTCTCTTCGTCCTTATGGCCGCGTTCAAGCTTCGGGATGATCTCGTTCGCTGTAAAGTATTTGTCGGTCGCATCGTCGGTCGCGCCAGAGATGATGAGCGGCGTGCGGGCTTCGTCGATCAAGATTGAGTCAACTTCGTCGATGATCGCGAAATAATGATCGCGTTGGACCAGAGATTCAACATCCAACTTCATGTTGTCGCGAAGATAATCGAAGCCGAATTCGTTGTTCGTTCCGTATGTGATGTCGGCGGCGTAGGCGTCTTTTCGCTCCATGTCGTCCATGTCGTTCTGGATACAGCCGACCGACATGCCGAGAAACTGGTGAATTTTACCCATCCATTCCGCATCGCGAAACGCCAGGTAATCATTGACCGTAACGACATTTACTCCGCGTCCGGTCAAACCGTTGAGGTACGACGGCAAGGTTGCGACAAGCGTCTTACCTTCACCCGTTCTCATCTCGGCGATGCGGCCCTGGTGGAGAGCGATGCCGCCGATCATCTGTACGTCGAAATGACGCATTCCGGTGACGCGTTTTGACGCCTCGCGAACGGTCGCAAAGGCCTCGGGCAAAATATCATGCAATATCGCCTGTTCCGCCTCTCGCCGGGCGGCTTTGTCATCGATGCCGTCGAGAGCCGCCGAAATGCGTTCCTTAAATTTCGGCGTTTGAGCCTTTAACTCGTCGTCCGACATTTTTTCCATTGCCGGTTCCCAATCCTGTATCTGCTGGACCGTGCCCTTGACGCTCTTTAAAAAGATGTCGCTGCTCGATCCGAATATTTTCTTAACTAATTTATCTGCAAACTTGTTGACGGCCATATTATTCCTCGTGGTAAGAATTACGCGTTTACGCGTGAAAACGTAATTAAACAGACTGAATCATCGCGTATAAAGACGCAACTCTCACGGATAAAAACCTTTTATTGTGACGAGTGAAATTGAAGGGTTGAATGATCGCTCCGCTCGCCGCTACTTTGCGCTTTTGGCAAGCAGCGAGTCGAGCCCGGCACGGGGAAGGCGGGTTACAATGAAAACTTGATCTCCATCTACGGAAATAGTAGTAGATTCCACGAGTAATTTTGTGAGATCTTCTGGATTGTCGTAAAGGCAAAGGCCTTCTTCAATAAGGTAATTATAAGCGGCCGCAAAAGCTTTCGCCCTGTCCGGTGAAGATTCCGAAAAGCTGATGCTAACTGAAAAATCGGCCTTATTGGAAATAACTTTCGCCGATATTGAAATATACTGCTTTCCTCCACTGGGCAGGGATCGAATCGAGTAATTCTTCGAAAGGTTTATTATTGCCTCTATCAAATCCGAAGCGTCCGATTCAGAGTACTTCTCAAGACTCCACTTTGGATCGAAACGGATCGAATATTCAGGAAATGTGGCCTTCGAAAAAGACAGATCTAACGAAATGTCGTAAATCGGAACGAAATCTTCCTTATCGAATGCGCTTTCAATCGATGTTGGAAGGAAAGAAATAAACTCGCCTCTATACCCAAGCTTATAGAATCTACTTGAAGCCTCATTCCCCATTTGAGCGGATAGCTCACATTTCTGTTCACGAGTTAGTTTTGAAAGATCAGCTACCTGAGCCAAAACCTGAGGCGTCGCGCCGACAAGCACAAGGCCGAGATACACGCCCAGCGTGGTCAGGAAAAGGATTGAGTTGTGGTTTTTACGATTGCTCAAAAATTATTTCTTCGCCGAATTATTATTCGGCGTTATAACGGCATTTCCGCTGGGTTTTTTATTCTCCAGTTTTTGCTGGGCAAGCTTCCGCTGGATCATCTGGTGAATTATCTCTTTCGGCACGATAAACCTGATGATCAGGTTCTTGCCGTCATTTTCGATTTTCGCGCCTTCGAGCAAAACCAGATCGTCCTTGTCGTTCGGGCTTGCGTCGGAGCCAGACTTTAACTGTTTAGCGGCCGCCAAAAGGATTCCCAAACTGCTTTGCATTGAGCGGGCCCTATTCTCACTTTCCAATTCCGACTTAACGACGGCGGTGATATTTACACCGTCTTGCTGCACCGACAGATCGAGGTCTTTACCGCTGAGCTTCTCCAGGACCTTCAAACGCCCGCTGTCGCTGAAAGCTTCGATGGCCTCCTGCACCAACTCGATCAACTTTTTATCCGTGCTCTCGGTCTTGGTGTAACGGAACGTTTTCTGGTCGAGCTTTCCTTCCTTCGTGAGTTTGCCTTTCGCATTTAGCACAAACTCGCTCTGTAAATTTACCTCGTTTTTATCAACCGTATCGCTTACTAATTTTCCCAGATCCGAAAACGGGCGGCTATTTATCTCATCGCCGGTGATCGGGTCCGTGGTAGTATTCACCGACGGCGTCGGCGTTGGATCGACTTTGGCATCGGCTACCGGGTCCATGACGTCTTTTTGCGGGTTTTCCGTCGGCGCGGCAGTGATCCTTCCGCCGCGCCCACGTTTGCGAGTAACCGCGTTTGGACTATTTCCGTCTACCTTAAAAAGCGAAGGGGAACCATTGTCCTGAAACGCATTCGGATTCGGAGCCGGCGGCTGTGGACGTAGTTTTAACAAATCGCTCTCAGACGTGGACGATGATGACATCGGGAATCCGGGAATCGTGGTGCCGATGGTATTTGTCGGATTCGTCAACTGCTGCTGAAGCATTGCGTACTGCACCGGATTGGCGATCTGGAAGTAGCCTTCCGGATAGCTTAGCGGCGGAGTCTCACCGCTGACGTCGATGTAGGTTATTTCCGCGTCGCCCAGATCCGTCTTTTCGTACGCCATATCGACATATTCGCGTTCGGTCCCGAAAAGCACGGTGCCGACGTAGGCCATGTCCAGAACTTGGCAAACCCGGCCGACAAACGGGCTGTCGCAGCCCCGAAGCGTCAGCAGATTCGTCTGCCCGATAAACGCGATAACCGCGAGATTCAAAACAGCCGACACGGCCAGAATTTTATAGAGAGCGGATGAATAGTTCCAATTTTTAATCTCGTAATTATGAAACAGATCGCCATTCTGCGATTCAGCCTGCGTAACTTCCGATTTGTATAATTCCTGATCAAACATATATCTGATATAAAAAGCGAAAAAATATCCCAGTCAGAAACTGCTCACTGTATATTTTACTTATGCTTACGGCGATGAAGAAATCCAGCTCTGGAAACCGGGAGACCCGCCGCCAATTGATTTAATAATGGGCATTCAAAACGGCGAATTAGTTAAAGCGCACAACGCCCCTTTTGAATTGGC
>JANNGV010000560.1:0-3621 GCA_031404055.1 Chloracidobacterium sp. | reverse complement strand
ATCCCATTAGCCTTTTTGGATTATGCTTATTAACATAATTTGAGAAGGCGTTTTTATTGGGCTGACCGGAGGCAATCGAGAAATTGCTTACGGCAAAAGGCTAATTATTCGAACACTCGACAATATAAGGAGAAATATCATGGGAAGAATCAAAGTTGGACAGGAAAATTCGACGCCGATCGAGCTTTATTACGAGGATCGAGGGACGGGACAGCCAGTGGTTTTGATACACGGATGGCCGCTTAGCGGTGCTTCGTGGGAAAAGCAGACGGCCGCGCTGCTCGATGCCGGTTATCGTGTTATCACGTATGACCGCCGTGGATTTGGGCGTTCCGATCAGCCTTCGGCCGGTTATAACTATGACACGTTCGCCGCCGATCTGGACACGATTTTGAATCAGCTTGATCTGAACGACGTTATCATCGCCGGTTTTTCGATGGGAACGGGCGAGGTGACGCGTTACCTCGGCAAATATGGCTCGAAACGCATTGCGAAGGCTGTAGTTATCGGTGTTGTCCCGCCGTTTCTGCTCAAGACGGATGACAATCCGAACGCCGTTCCCGGCAGTGTTTTTGAAGATATCAAGAAAGGCATCATCGCCGACCGCCCCGCATTTCTGACGCAATTCTTCCAGAACTTCTACAATCTGGACGAAACGCTGGGCAAACGAATCAGCCAGGAGGTTGTGGATTGGAGCTGGAACACGGCTGTTCAGGCTTCAGCTGTCGGCACACACGATTGCGTCGATTCGTGGCTTGAAGATTTCCGCGATGACGTTTCGCGGTTCGACGTGCCGACGCTGATAATCCACGGAAGCAGCGACCGCATTCTGCCCATCGAATTCACGGGCGATCCGCTCTCCAAACGCATCCCAGATGCCAAGTACGAGGTGATCGACGGCGCCCCGCACGGCCTGTGCTGGACACATGCCGAAAAAGTAAACGCCGCATTGCTTGCGTTCTTAGGCGAAGGCAAAAAAACCGCTACCGCGTAGAGCTTAAGAGATTAGGCCCGTCTGAAAAGGCGGTCTTTTTGAAACGACTGGAGCGCAAGCATTGTTACTTGCGCTCCAGTCGTGTTTGCACTCCGTTCAGGATAGCTTCGCTTTTACCGACTCGCTGACCATTCTTCCATCGACGGTCTTGCCGGCAAGCTTGGCTTGGACAGCCTTCATCACGGCGCCCATTTCCTTCATCGACGTCGCTCCGGTCTCGACGACCGCTTCGGCAACCGCTTGCTCAATCTCTTCCGGCGTCGCTGACTGCGGCAGGTAAGCCTCGATGTGCGTGATCTCAAGCGCTTCTTTCGCCGCCAACTCGGTCCGCCCAGCCTTCTCGTACTGCTCGATCGAATCACGCCGCTGCTTTACAAGGCTCTGTAACGCTTTGCCCACCTCTTCGTCCGTCAACTCACTGCCCTTTTCAATTTTACGGTTCATCAGATTGGCCTTGACCATCCGCAAAGTCGAAAGCCGCGCCGCATCCCTCGCCCGCATCGCATTCGTTATATCGGCAATTATTTTTTCGTTTAGGCTCATACGGTCAAAATGGACAATTCATAATGGAAAATAGAAAATGAGAAGAACACTTTTTCGTCTTATTGTCCATTGTTCATTATCAATTGTCCATTATGAAGCTACGCTGGCAATTTGGCATTATCGCCGGGATATTCCTCGCAATTTTCACGCTTTATCCGCAGTTCAAGATGCTGTATCTGCGTGGTGACGATTGGAACGGGCATTATGCATACAACGACATTGACGAGGTGGCCTATGCTTCGTATGTGAGGGCGTTGATTGACGGACGGCCGAGGAAAAACGATCCGTACACGGGGCGCGACGACACGACGCAAAAGCCGCAGCCCGAATCGTTGTTCTCTATACAATTTGCTGCACCGTACACGATCGCCATTCCGGCACGCATCTTCGGCATCGGTACGCCGTGGGCGATGACATTGTCAGGAGCCTTTGCCGGGTTTCTTGCAGCACTGGCGGGTTTTTGGCTGATAGGAAGACTAACCGGCGATTCGTGGTACGCGATGGCCGCTTCGCTGGTGATATTTGCGGGAGGAGCGCTTGCCGCGGGCGAAGGAGCAATTTCCGAGATTCTTTTTGAGGGATTCTCATATCCATATTTTCCTGGTTTCCGCAGATACATTCCGGCGATGGCGATGCCTGCGATCTTTGCGATGTTTGGCTGGATCTGGATGATGTTGGCGGAAACTGGAAGGGAGAAGGCGGAAGGCGTCGGGCGGGATGCGGAAGACAGGACCGGAAGTGAAGCCAATTTCAAATCTCAAATTTCAAATCTCAAATTTCAAATCTCATATCTTAAATTGGCATACGGCGTTCTTGCCACGCTGTGTTTTGCCTACACGGTTTATTCCTATTTCTATATCTGGACGACGGCGGCGGCGTGGGTAGGCTGTTTAGCGATTGTCTGGCTGGTGGAACGGCCTGACGGGTGGCGAAAGGATCTGAAAGCTCTGGGAGCGGTTGGTGCGGGCATGGTATTGACTCTGCTGCCGTACGCATACATGTTGTCGAACCGTTCGGACACGATGGACCACGTTCAGCTGCTGGTTCGCACACATCAGCCTGATCTGTTTCGAGTGCCTGAATACATCGCTTTTGGCGTGCTGCTGATGTTGATCGCGGGGATTGCGACTAAGCGAATTGCGATAAAAGACCGTTCGACGCTTTTTGCACTTTCGCTCGCGCTTGTTCCGTTTGCCGTTTTCAATCAGCAGGTCATTACCGGACGTTCGCTGCAGCCGATACATTATCAGGTGTTTATCGGCAATTACGTTGCCCTTGCGGCGTTGATGGCAACCATCGGTATTCTGTGGCAAAAGTCGCTGTTAATGGGAAAGATTTCGACAAAAGCCGCGTGTGCATCACTAGCTGTATTGGCTATCGTCTGGGGCTTTGTCGAATGCCATTACACGGTCCGCGTGCTGGACGATGCGAATATCGAGCGCGACCTTGCGTTTCCCGTAGCAAAGCGATTCGAAGATCTTGCTAAGTCCGATCCCGATCCGCACAGGACGACCATACTTGCGTTCGATATGATTCAATCGGACGATCTGCCTAGTGTCATTCCGCAAAACGTCTTGTGGGCGCGGCATCAGCATGTATTCGCGGGCCTTTCGTGGGAGGAAAGCAAGGAGCGCTATTACCAGTTTCTTCACTACTCGAACATTGACGAGAAAGGCCTCGATTATCTGCTCAAGAACGATTTCGTATCGCAGATCGCGTTATTCGGCTGGGGCCGGCATACCGACAGGCTGAGCAGCGATTCGAAGCCCCTCACATTCGGCGAGGTTGCGATTGAGGTTGCCGCCTATGCCAGATATCGGGCGAATTTCGGACGGCAGCACGCGTTAAACCCGCTGCTGTCATACGTTGTCGTAAACAATGAAGGTGATTTTGACCTGTCGGTGGTCGATGAGTGGTACGAACGGAGCGAGACGGAAACCGATGGTAAATACACTATTTATCGCGTTACGATTCGCTGATTGCAATACCCGCCGCAAAAAAGGACCGCCCAAAAAAGGCGGTCCATATATATTGCTAAAAAATATAAATACTACTTAAGCTGCTAATAAATCGTTGGATGTTTC
>JANNGV010000559.1:0-5297 GCA_031404055.1 Chloracidobacterium sp. | reverse complement strand
GGTAGATAACCTTTTATTCCGTTGCTTCCGACAGAATACGATCCTGCGTCGGCGTCATCTCCGAATCGAAAATGATCATATCGGCGCCGAGCCGCATCGAGCGGATCAGCAATTCTTCCAACTTTCCCCGTCCAAGCAAAGTTTTCGGATCGATCTTCGGCCGCCGCTGAATGATCTTGTCCAGGACGATAACATCCGCCGACGTGGCAAGCTCTTCCAGTTCAGCCAACGATTCCTCGGCCTCATCCGCATAACCGGTCGTCACGCTGACAAGGATCGCCCGCTCACCCTTCGAGTCCCGCGTTTTGGCCGTCAGCCGTATACGCGCCATCTCGCTTTCCAGCGAAGTAATGAGGGCCGTGAAGTCCGTGTCGAGTTGCGATGGGATGTCCGGTTCAAGAAACTCGTACGGTGTCGTACCCGTTTCGTGCTCCATCGTCTCCGCGTTAGTCGGCAAAAGATGGGCCGAATATACCAAACCCGGCAGCCCGGACGATTTATCGACCTGGACGATCGACATTAGATCAAGCCGCAGTAAAGCTAAGTCGGTTAAATCGTCCTGCGTTAACTTTTCTCCAAGCAGATGCGTGTGAACACATCGAAGCCCGCGAAAACGATCGGTCGAAACACGCGAGCGCCCGAAATCGGGCATCTCAAGCCTCTTCGCCGTTCCGACCATCACATATTCGACTTGACCCTTGCGGTTGAGCAAAACGCCGATCTGCCGTCCCGTTTCATGCGAGATCTCGGACATCTGCCTTGCAAGTTCCTGCGAAACTATCTGGTCCGAAGGCACCCGTCTCGTCGTCAGCTTCTCAATGCGGCGGACCTGGTTGTGCTTTAATCCCTGAGTAAATCCGTGAATGCCGTTAATAAAATATGCCTCCAAAATTGTCTCGAAACCGAATTATACCAAAAAGTTCAGAGTTCAAGCTTCAGGTTGTCCCCAAGGCCGGGAATTTAGTAAAAGCTTGAACTCTGAACGCGCCTTGAACTTTCGATTCAGTTTAATACAATCAAATAATGCAGCCGCGCACGAAACGCCAAAAAGAAGTCCTTGATTTCATAACACGCTACGTTTCGAGAAATGGCTACAAGCCGTCTTACCAGCAGATTGCGCGGCAACTGGGCGTTTCTTCAAAGGCCGGGATCGCCCGGCATATCGAAGCGCTCGAGACTCAGGGACTGATCTCACGCCGGCGTGAAAACGGGAGCTTCAGCCTGGAACTCCTTTCCCAAAACGTCAGCTCCGATGCCGTTTGCAGGATAGAGTTTTTGGACGGCAATTTGGTCGATCAACCCACAAGGGATACGCGGCATTCGGAAATCGTGATAGCGAAATTTATGATTGGCTCTTTGGATCCCGAGGACGTCTTCGCGGTTATGGCGCGGAACGATTCGTTGACGGACAAGCATATTTGCGACGGCGATATTGTCCTATTTGAGCGGAGGTCTTACGCCAGACGTGGTGACATTGTGGCCGCCATTGTCGATGATGAGCTTCTGCTCGGCCAATTTTTTCAGGTTGGGGCTGAAACGGAGATTCGCCCGGCCAATCCGGACTTTAAAACGATGATATTTCCCGCCGACGGAGTTGTCGTTCACGGCATAATGCGCGGCCTACTCCGCCCGATCGCCTCCAAGGATCATTGACCTCAGAATTGCACCTATGCCGCCTTCTCATCGCAGTAATTTGAAACACAAAAAAAAAATACTGGTTTACCTTTTTGGTTCGCTCGGCGATTCGATCGTCGCCATCCCGGCGTTGCGTGCCGTGCGTCGGCACTTCCCCGACGCCGAGATCGTTCTTCTTCAAAACTTCCTGACCGCGGATCTTGTAAAGGCATCGCAAGTAATTCCTGACGACCTGGTCGACCGCAACCTGAGCTATAACAGCGGGCTAGGCGGAGTCGGAAAGGTGTCTAATTTTTTTCACCTGTGGCGGTTGCTTCGCCGCGAAAGATTCGAAGCCGCCGTGTATCTAGTTATCAGCGAGCGGCCAAAAAAAGCTGTGCTACGTGACAGGGTGTTTTTCAAGTCATGCGGCATACCGAAGCTTATAGGTTTTACGCCGTTCTCAAATAAAGAGCTTTATCCTGTTGATACCAGTGGGCACCCGGCTATGACCGAGCACGAGGCAGTCCGAAAGTTGAGGCGTCTGGCGATTGACGGTATCAAATTTGTGCCGGAAGATCTTAGAATTCCGCTGCTCAGTTTTTCGCCGATCGAAGGCGAAAACATCGATAAATGGCTGGAATCGCGGCGGCGGAATTTATCTGGCCCTCTAATCGCTATCGCTCCCGGCTGCAAAACGCAGGCCAACGCATGGCCGCTGGAGAATTTCATTCAACTCGGAAGCCGCCTGATTGCCGAAAAAAACTGTGAGATAATAGTCGTGGGCGGAAATGCCGAACGCGAAATCGGTGAGCAGTTGATAGCTGCTTGGGGCAGCGGGATCAACTCGGCCGGGGCTTTCTCGGTTCGCGAATCCGGTGCCCTGCTCGCCAAGTGCGATCTTTACATCGGCCTGGACACTGGCACCACGCATCTTGCGGCAGTTGTCGGCACAAAGTGTTTCGCAATCTACGGTGAACGCAACAACCCGGGGCATTGGTTTCCGCTGGGCAATGGACATGCGGTCGTGTTTCACCCGGTCAAATGCGCCGGTTGCCGTCTTCAGGGTTGTCCGCTGCAGGATCATCCATGCATGATGGGAATTTCGCTTGAATCCGTTTGGCACAATTTGAACGAGTTTTTAGGGCCAGGTTCGGGCGAATTGCCGACGCAGATCATTTCCGTTTAAATGCATCAAATAGAAAATGAGCTTAGGAAATAAGATAAGGGGTTTGAAAGAGGTTTGGGCGTTCGACAACCGGCTGTGGCTCGCGTTTACTAAAACTTTCTTCCGCAGCGAGAATCTTCAAATATACCGGTACAAAGGCGTCGAGATACTTGTCGATCACGCGGGCGGCGATTCGAACGGCGCACGTGAAGTGTTGACCTCGCCGATGTATAGCCGTTTTTTGCCGCGAATGAAGCTCGACGGGCCCATTAACGTTCTCGATCTCGGTGCAAATAATGGCGGGTTTCCGATCCTGTTGCATACGTGCGGCATCAAGCTCAAAAAACTCGTTAGTGTTGAATTTAATCCTAGAACATTCGCCCGGCTTCATTTCAATCTCACTCGCAACCTTCCCGGCGAAGTTGTTCCCGTCAACGCGGCGCTTTGCGGAGAGAATCGAATTATCGAAGTATCACTGGGCAACGGTGGCGTCTCCGACAGCATTTATGAAAACACGCCGAATGCCGAAGCGACGCCGTACACGATCCGCGGAATGACGCTCGATGACTTCTGCAAAACCTGGTTTGAGAACGAAGTGATCGATATTTGCAAGATCGACGTAGAAGGTGCCGAGTTCGAGGTCTTTCTCGAGCCACATCACAAAAGTCTAAGGCAGTGTCGCTACGTGATTATGGAGATCCACGAGCGCGGCGCGCGCCGTGCGGATGAGATCTTGCCGGTGATCAAGGATTTGGGATTCGTTCGGCAGGAACAGGACGCCGACGCCGACCCGACAGTTCATTTCTTCCTAAATAGTCAGTTGAACTAGAGTCCGTTGACCGAAAATTTTGGCCGCAGCAAGAATGAAGGTGTAAGAACTTCTGCTCCGGCATCCTGATTTGCCAATAAATCTTGAGAGCGTTACCCTTTTCCTATGTCCAATAAACCGACCCCAAATGCGAGTTACAGCCTTACGCTTCGCATACGCATTCATAATCAGCCCGGAAAACTTGGAGAGATTACAACCGCGATCGGCAGGGCGGGCGGCGATATCGAGGGAATTGACATCGTCAGCGTGGGCAAGGATTTCCTAATCCGCGATATCACGGTAAACGCATCCTCGGAAAAGCATGACGAAGAAATCGTCGCGGCCGCCAACGACATCGACGGCGTCGAAGTGATAAATGTTTCGGACAGGACTTTTTTGATGCACCTTGGCGGCAAGATCGAGGTTGTATCGAAAATGCAGCTTAAAACCCGCAGCGATCTTTCGATGGCCTACACGCCGGGCGTTGCCCGCGTTTGCGAAGCGATCGCGAAGGACCCGGAAAAAGCCTATAACCTGACGATTAAAAAGAATACCGTCGCCGTGATATCAGACGGCACGGCCGTGCTCGGCCTCGGCGATATCGGCCCGGCTGCGGCGATGCCTGTAATGGAGGGCAAATGTCAGCTTTTTAAGGAATTCGGCGGCGTCGATGCATTCCCGATCTGCCTTGATACAAAAGATCCGCATGAGATCGTCCAGACGATCAAGAATATTTCGGTCGCTTTCGGCGGCATCAATCTCGAAGACATTTCCGCGCCACGCTGCTTCGAGATCGAAGAACGCCTCAAGGAAGAACTCGACATCCCCGTCTTTCACGACGATCAGCACGGCACTGCGGTCGTCGTTCTTGCGGCACTGATAAATGCCCTCAAGATAGTCGGCAAGCGTATGGAAGACATAAAGCTTGTTGTCAATGGCGTGGGAGCCGCGGGTGTTGCCTGCTCAAAGATCGTCATGGCCGCCGGTGTAAAAAATATCGTCGGCTGCGACCAGACCGGTGCCCTTTACGAAGGCCGCACAGAAGGCATGAACTGGGTAAAGGATTGGTATGCCCGCAACACAAATCCGGATAAGGAAAAAGGCAACATTCACGACATTATTCAGGGTGCCGATGTCTTTTTCGGTCTTTCGGCTCCCGGCGTGATTACCGAAGACGACCTTCGAAAAATGGCAAGCGACCCCATTATTTTTGCAATGGCTAACCCCATTCCCGAGATCATGCCCGAAGACGCAGCCGGACTCGTTGCGGTAATGGCAACAGGTAGGTCCGATTATCCGAATCAGATCAATAATGTTCTGTGTTTCCCCGGTATTTTCCGGGGTGCATTGAATTGCCGCGCCTCGCGGATAAACGAAGCGATGAAGCTAGCGGCGGCGAACGCGATCGCCTCGATCATCGGCGAAGACGAATTGCACCCCGACTACATCATCCCGTCGGTTTTTGACCGCCGCGTCGGCGAGGCAGTTGCACTTAAAGTGGAAGATGCCGCATACGAAACCGGCGTCGCCCGCCGCGCACGCGCGACTTCCGACTCGGAGTTTTGATCGAATTCTTCGATCTGCAAATCACTTAAGATTACGAAACTTTTACGCGAATTTCATTGTATTCGGTGTATTCTGTTTTAGGGGGATACGTCGGCAACGCAATGATAAGAAAAAGGCTAAACGAACTGCCGGTTGAGGAAC
>JANNGV010000558.1:0-2446 GCA_031404055.1 Chloracidobacterium sp. | reverse complement strand
GACGATGAGTCCGAAAATGCGGGCGTTATTGGGCATGAAAAACTTGAAACGTCAAATCTGGACCCTGCAACTCCGGCTTCCGAGCACGATTCCAAAGATAGCTGGTTTTACCGAAAGGTTGACGGTTCTTACACCTGGCTTTTGAAACTCGCGATGCGGTTTCGTTGGGCGGTGGTGCTGATATGCGTTTTGACGGTGGCGTCGATCGTACCGCTGTACAAATATGTCGGAATGGCATTTCTTCCGGATGAGGACGAGTCGCTCTTTCAGGTTAATGTGCGTGGGCCACAAGGCACTTCGCTTTCGGCGACGCAGTCTATTCTTGACCGCATCGCCCGCGATATCCGCGCCGAGGTGCCGGGCGTAAAAAACACGCTCGTTCTTGCTGGGTTTGGACGCGGGTCCGGGCCGAACAACGGGTTTATAAATGTGGCATTGAAGCCGGTTGGCGACCGCGAGAAATCGCAGAACGACCTGATCAGCCAAACGCGGCAGATTGCCAAGAAATACTCGTCCAAGGATTATCAGGTAACGGTTTCGGCCGCCTCGTCCATCGCCGGAAGCATCGGTCTCGGTCGCGGCGGGTCGGGCGTGGGCTTCTATATTGCGGGTCCGGACATGGCAAAGCTGACCGAATACGCCAATGCTCTGGTCGAAAAGCTAAAACAGGACCCTCAGCTCTATCGCGATCCCGACACCTCGATCGAAGTTGGCACGCCCGAGATCCGTGTCGTGATCGACAGAACGAAGGCAGCCGATCTGGGCGTGCGCGCCGGCGACGTTGCACAGGCACTCAATATTCTCTCGGCCGGGCAGATCGTATCGACTTACAGTGAAGGTTCGGAGCAATTCGATGTCGTTGTCCGGGCCGAGGAGACCTTTCGCCGCGACCGCGAAAATTTTAGATATTTCACCGTTGCGTCTTCAAATGGCGGCACGGTCGATCTGGAACGAGTGGTAAAGATAAGTGAAGGCGTGGCACCGTCGTCGATCAGTCGTCTCAACCGGCAGCGTCAGGTGACGATTTCGGCCGGATTGCCGCCAAATACATCAGAGTCCGACGCGCTGTCCAAACTTGAGGCTTACGCGGCCGAACTGAAGATGCCGCCCGAATATCTGACAGGTGTAACCGGCCAGTCGAAGGAATTGCAGAAGGCATATGAGTCGTTCTTGTACGCGTTTTTGCTGTCGTTCGTCTTTATGTACCTGATTCTGGCCGCGCAGTTCGAGTCGTTCATTCATCCGGTAACGATCCTTTTGACGCTGCCGCTGGCGGTGCCGTTCGCACTGCTTTCGACGGCAATGGCCGGGCAGACGCTGAACATTTTCTCTGCTCTCGGCATTTTACTTCTGTTCGGAATCGTTAAAAAGAACGCCATTTTGCAGATCGATCACACAAACACTTTGCGTGCAAAAGGCTTGAACAGATATGACGCGATCATCCAGGCAAACCGCGACCGTCTGCGGCCGATTTTGATGACGACTATTGCTCTCGTCGCCGGAATGATTCCGTTGGTTCTCGGAACTGGAGCCGGCGCGGCCACGAACCGTTCTATCGGCATTCTGGTCGTCGGCGGTCAGTCAATGTGCCTTCTGCTGACGCTGCTTGCCGTTCCGGTTTTCTATTCATTGTTTGACGACGCCGCCGAATCGACACTAATGCGCGGGTTGGGCAGCAGAATCGGAAATATTAGATCAAGTATTTTTGGAAAGCTGAAGCGCGACCGAACCGGCGAGGCAAATTTAACCCGCGAGAACGCAGAAAGTTTGGAGTCGCGCACCTAAGCTCCCCTCCTTACGAAGGAGGGGTGGCTGCCGCTTTGGGCAGACGGGGTGGTTCTCGCTTTGACCCCTACTGCGAGTTTTAGATGATGAGAGTTTTACTTCTAATAACATTATTAACGATTGGCGTTTACGCCCAGGATCCGACTCCTACGCCTGCTCCGACACCGATCCCATTGCCGTCACCCGTAATTCCCGGCAACGGCGCCGTCTTGCCCAGCGAACCTCCGCCGATAGCGCCGAATTTCCAGGCACCGGCCCGTCCGCTGCCAAGCTCGGAGCGTGTCGGTGTCGATCTTGCCAACCAGCTTTCACTGACGCTCGAAGAAGCGGTAGAGATGGCTCTCAAAAACAATAACGATATCGACACTTCGCGTAATGACGTGCAGATCGCTGAATTCAACTTTCGCGGAGCACGCGGCGTTTACGATCCAGTATTCGGAGCCCAGACGTATTATGAAAGTCGCACAACGCCGACCGCATCGCCCATCGGCGGAGCTACAAACGGCTCGGTTACCCAAAGCCAGTTTTTCGGCAACGCCGGCGTGACCGGATTTTCGCCGATCCAGGGCGGCTCGTATACAGCCGGTTTCACATCGTCGCGGACAAATACCTCAAATCTCAACGCAACGCTCAACCCGCAGTTCCCGACCGATTTTACGGT
>JANNGV010000557.1:0-1533 GCA_031404055.1 Chloracidobacterium sp. | reverse complement strand
AACTCTTGCACAGGACATTTTCAAGAGCAAAGCCGACGCAGTTTTCTACTTCCCTCTCGATTGGAAATTCAGCGTCAGAAAAGCATTAGTGATGTTCAAACCGTCCATCGTCCTGCTTATGGAAACGGAGATCTGGCCGCGATTTATCCGCGAGGCGAAGATAAGCGGAGCGAAGATCGCTATTGTTAACGGACGGCTTTCAGAAACGTCGTTCAAACGATATGCGCTATTCAAAAGCTTTATTCGCAATGTGTTAGCTGACGTCGATATCGCGTTGATGCAGGGCGAAGCGGACGCAAAACGAATCGCTTTGCTCGGCATTGATCCCGTTAAGGTTAAGCTATCGGGCAATCTTAAATTCGACCTTGATCTTGATCCGTCCGAAGCTGATCTCACGTTGGAATTTCGCCAACGGTTTGGCATTTCGGGCGAACGGCCGCTGATTGTTGCGGCAAGCACGCATTCACCGGAAGAATTGTGGATGCTCGAAGCGTTCGCGGAATTCTTTCTCGAACCCTCAAAGCTGCGGCCAAGATTGCTGATCGCACCGCGTCATCCCGAGCGATTTGGTGAGGTCGCTGAACAGGTCAGGTCGATCGGTGTCGGCCGGTTTCCGCAATTTAAACCGCTGTCGATGGTTAAGCGTTCGTCTATCAAATCCGACGAAGATAAGACAGCCGACGTTATTCTTCTGGACACCATCGGTGAACTGCGTGCGATCTATCAACTGGCCGAGATCGTATTTGTCGGCGGCAGCCTGATTCCGCACGGCGGGCAAAGCGTTTTGGAACCTGCCGCAGCGGGAAAAGCCATTGTGACTGGCCCGCACACGCATAATTTTGAAGCAGTCGTAAGAGAACTGATAGCTAATCACGCCATAATACAGTTGCCGGAAGTCCGCGACGAACAAGTTGTCGATTGGCTTTTCGATTCGTTCTCGGATCTTTTTGAGGATAGCGAGGAACGAAAGCTCTTGGGCGGCATGGCCGCAAAGGTAATGGCTACGAATCGAGGGGCGACTAAAAAAACAGTCAAAGATATAAAACAAATAGCTTACCGCTAATGCCTAGCGGCTCTCAGCCAGCGTAAAACTCTCAACATAAGATTCGATGATCTTTATTTTCTACATACTCGCTGCCGTGTTGCTTTACTTCAGTTACAAATCCTTTCGCGGCGGGATCGATTATCTAAATTTTTTCAAAAAAGAGTTGGCAAAGCCGCAATCGACTTATGCGCCGTTTGCGACGATCATTGCTCCGTGCAAGGGTTTGGATGAAGGCTTATGTGAAAACCTCGCTGCTTTGCTTGAGCAGGATTATCCGGACTATGAGGTAGTTTTTGTCGTCGATGACGAGCGTGATTCTGCAGTTCCGGTAATACAAAAAGTCTCTGCGTCTCCGCATCTCCGCGATGAAAATATCAAGCTTGTCGTCGCGCCGAAAACGACTGATTCAAGCCAAAAGGTCGAGAATCTTCGTGAGGCTGTTCTGCACGCGAGCGATGAATCTAAAGTTTATGTATTCGTCGATTCGG
>JANNGV010000556.1:0-3427 GCA_031404055.1 Chloracidobacterium sp. | reverse complement strand
CGCTGATTCGTGATTCCGACCGCCACAATGTCTTTGGCCGTAATTCCGGCATTTCTAATAGATTCAAAAGCCGTCGCCGTCTGGGAAAGCCAAATCTCTTCCGGGTCGTGTTCGACCCAACCGCTTTGAGGATAGAATTGTGTGAATTCCCGCTGGCCGACGGATAAGATCGCGCCGTCGCGATCTAGTATCAGCGACCGGCTGCTGGTGGTGCCTTGGTCGAATGCGAGAATGTAGGGCATCTAATGCGAAGACGTTTCGTCTTATACAGCGTCAGGATCGAGGTATTCTATGTCGATTTTAGGAACGAAGCAAAATCGTTCTCGATATACATTTTAATTTGGTCGCGAACACGACGAAACGCGGCCAAGCGCTCTTCATCATCGCCTTTAACCTGCGCCGGATCCTCAAACGCATGATGGATCAGTTTTGTTTCGGCAGGGAAATAAGGACAATTCTCTTTCGCGTTATCGCAAACAGTTAGCACGTATCCGATCTTCTCTCCGGCAAACTCATCAACGGATTTCGAACGGTTTCCCGAAATATCGATCCCGATCTCGGCGAGAGCATCGATCGCTTCAGGACGAACGATGCTTGGATGCGTACCGGCGCTATCGATCACATACGTATCACCGTATATAATTTTCAGCAATCCTTCAGCCATCTGACTCCTTGCGGAATTGCCCGTGCAAAGGACCAATATTCTTGGTTTCTCACTCATCGTTTCGCTTCTCCTCAAGCAACCATTTGAAAATAAAGATCGCCGCAATTGCTCCGGCTATTTGCGCTACGATGAACATCGGAACACTCGACGGGGCGATTCCGGCAAACGTGTTCGAGAGTGAACGGGCTATCGTCACCGCCGGGTTCGCGAATGAAGTCGAACTCGTAAACCAATACGCCGCCGTTATATAACTCGCGACCATAGCTCCCACCAGATGTGGATGAAATTTCACTCCCAACCGTATAACACCGATCAGGCCGAAGGTAGCGATGAACTCGCCGAGAAATTGTGCCTGGCCCTCACGAAACTTTGTTGATGCATTGATCGCTGGGAGATCGAACATCAGGTTAGCGATGGCGACTCCGAGAACCGCTCCGGTTAATTGGACGATGGCATACCCGAGGCCGGTCTTCCATGCGATCTTTCCGTCAATCGCTTCAGTTAAAGTAACCGCGGGATTGAAATGGGCACCGGATATATTACCAAAACCATATATGAGCACTATCAAACCGGCTCCGGTCGCTATTGAGTTGCCCAGCAGAGCGATTGCCGCATTTCCGTTGGCCAACCGCTCTCCCATAATGCCCGATCCGACGACAATTGTCAGTAGGCCGGCAGTCCCTAAAAACTCGGCAGCAAGCTTGCGTTTAATAGCCATGGGTTATAACTTGTCGAGTGCCTGTCGAATATCGGCCGCGAGATCATGAACGTCCTCGATCCCGACGGAAAGCCTGATCAGTCCATCGCTGATTCCTGCTTTAATGCGTTCTTCATGCGGAATCGCCGCATGCGTCATTGATGCTGAGTGCTGCATTATCGTCTCAACGCCGCCAAGCGACGTCGCCAGGGTGCAGAGTTTTACTCCATTCACTAGGGCTTTACCGGCTTCGACGGAACCAACATCCAGTCCGATCATTCCGCCGAAACCTTTCATTTGCCGCTTTGCGATGTCGTGGTTCAGGTGTGATTCAAGGCCCGGATAGTGAACCGCTGTAACCTTCGGATGCGTTGTTAACATATTCGCTAAAGCCAATGCGTTAGAATTATGCCGCTCCATTCTAAGAGCCAGCGTCTTGATCCCGCGCATAACGAGCCATGCGACCTGCGGCGCGATGTTCCCGCCATAGAGTTTTGTTGTAAAAAGTCGAGCTTTTTCAACGATCTCGCGATTGCCAGCCATTAATCCGGCAGTTAGATCGCTGTGCCCGCCAAGGTATTTCGTAGCACTGTGAATGACGACGTCAACGCCGAGATCCAACGGAAGTTGGTTATAGGGTGTGGCGAATGTATTGTCGGCTATTGTATTAATCCCGTTGGCCTTTGCGATCTCGGCAACCGCGGCTATGTCCGTGATCCTGACAATCGGGTTAGAGGGCGTTTCGATCCAAAAGACCTTAGTGTTTTCGAGTATTGCATCGCGATAATTTTCTGCGTTCGCCGCATCGACGAATGTGGTGGCAATGCCAAAATTCTCATGTAAGTAATGAAAGAAATTCGCTACTGTGGAATAGCCCGATTCCGGCGCAACGATGTGATCACCGCCTTTGACAAGCGTCAGTATCGCGGCGGAAGCGGCTGCCATTCCGGACGCGAAAGCTAGAGCGTCTTCGCCGTTCTCTAGCTGGGCAATGGTTTTTTCCAACGCGGATTGCGTTGGATTTCCGAGACGGCCGTAAAAGTAGCCGTCCTTTTCGTGATTATGGATCGCCGCTCCTTCGTCGGCGTCTGTAAAGGCGAAGACTGACGCGGAATAGATCGGTGCGGAAATAGCTCCGTAATTCTGTGCGCGGTCTTCGCCCGCGTGAACGGCTAACGTTTCAAATGATTTGTGGTCCATCAATACTCCGGTTTTTTTAGCAGCAAGGCTGAGATAATTGACCAATAGTAGACGCCTTCTGGCCCGGCGTGCAACACGCAGCGGTGGATAATTCCGTATGCTCCACCTTGTCACCGCAGGCGCATGCATCGGCCGCCGGCTCCGTGTTTTCGAGCACGACGAACACCTCCCATTCGTTCCCGTCTGGATCGCGTGCCCAGGTTTTGTCCTGAAGTGCGTAGCAGCAATCTATCTTCATTTCGTCAACGGTCATAAGGCCGTCGGCTATCCATCGCTCACGTGTTTTTAGCACATCATCGGTCGATTCGACCTGAATGCCAAGATGCGATAATGTTCCGCCTTCTGTATACGGCACCTCATTGAGCACAAAGTTGAGCGGAGGGTTTTGAACGTCGAATTTAGCATAGCCGAACCTTGGTTTTTCGCTTTCGAGTCCTAGATTTTCACGCATTATCGAGTGCGTCGTCGTGTTGCCGGTGATGAATTTCATCGGTTCGATTCCGAATAGCTTTTTGTAAAAGCCAACGCTTTCGGAAACGTTTTTGACGTTAAGTGAGATATGCGGTTTAAGAGTTTTAACGGCAGTTTGTGTCATAGTATGTATTCTCCTAATTAAAATCATATATGCTTTAACATATATGCTAAAGCAAATATATCTTCAGGATTACGAGTTGTCAAGACAAAATTCCATTTTTCTGATATTATTTTTCTATGAACAAAAATGCTTTGGCATATATGGAATCGTTTTACATGGCGTTGGCCGACAAGACGCGGCTGCGGCTACTGAATTTGATGCGGGACGAAGAAGTTTGTGTCTGCTTTTTTACCGAGGTGTTGGGAGATAGTCAACCAAAGATCTCGCGGCA
>JANNGV010000555.1:0-5162 GCA_031404055.1 Chloracidobacterium sp. | reverse complement strand
TAAGATGAACAAGAAGGAACAAAAGGATTCGATCAGGATTGATAAAAAAAATAGGTTTTCAAAGAAAGCCTCTAACTTATAAAGCTTGGGAATAAAAAGGCCGCAACTGTTCCGAGAGCAACTATTAAGAAATATACGGTGAGTGCGGCCGTCCAACCGATAGAAGGCGTCACCTTTTCGCCAGCGTCCTTTATTCCGGTTGCGTTTAACCACACCCAATAGAACCAAAGCAGACTGAACGCCCCGAGCAAAGTATAAATTACCGGGTTATCGGCAGGTACGACTAAAAAACTAAGATTGTCCTGGACCAGAGACGTTTGACCTGTTATCGGATGAATGTCCGTCGGGTCTTTTACGAAAAGAATTATCGTACTAAGTAAGAATCGAATGACGGCGACAGGAAACGAAGCATACACCGCGGCTGAAAAAGCCTGCCAGTAATTCATCTTTCCGCCCATCGCTAGGGCAAATAGAAAGAAAACTCCACCCAAAAAAGCGAACCAGAAAACTGCTCCCGCGAACGATGAAATTGCCTGGCCGGCTTTCATTACCGGATTCTTATTGTCTTCAATAGCTGCTGCCCGGCCGGATTCGATCTGTTTACGGGCATCTTCATTCAAAAACGACATTTCGAGAGTCTTGTCGATCGCGTAGTTTGTCACTCTCTCCGGCGTCAACCTGTACAAAAATAAATTCGCAAAAGTCGCGGAAAGCACCGACATCACCAATACTGCAACAAGCCAACGCGGATGGCGGCGGAGATTCTGGAATACCTCCGAAGGTGAGACAAAAATGTTCAAAAGGCTCTCTCCGGTTGACATCCTTTCCGCACCTTCCGAATCGGGTCCATCAACGAAGCTGAGACCAATTATCAGTCCGCCCAACAGGATCATCACTATTCCAGGCTGAGTCATACCCGGAACGACTTTCAACACGCCCAATACGGCGACAAGCAATCCGACCACGGCTAAGACAATACCGGCCAAACGATTCATATTTTCCTCTCGACTAATTTGGAATGTAATGTTTAGATCAACAGAAATTACGACTTTTACTCAAACTTTGTTTCAGGTTGTTTTAGCTCCCGCGTAACCTTCGACGCGAATGCACGCCCCAAAATGTCCCGCGGATATTTCGCGTAGTTCGGGTTCGATTTTCGCGCATTCGTCGATTGCTATCGGACATCGTGTCCTGAACCGGCAACCCGACGGCGGATTGATCGGTGTCGGAACATCGCCTTTAAGAACTATGCGGTCACGTTTACGTTTCGGATCGGGTACAGGTATAGCAGAAAGAAGCGCTTTTGTATAAGGATGAAGCGGATTTTCGTATAGCTCGACAGAGTCTGCGATCTCGACGATCTTCCCAAGATACATTACGGCAACGCGGTTGGAAATGTGCTCGACTATTGCCAAGCCATGCGAAATAAAGAGATATGTCAGCCCGAATTCTGCCTGCAAATCCTGCAAAAGATTCACAACCTGTGCTTGAACGGAAACGTCCAGGGCGGAAACCGGCTCATCGCAAATTATCAATTTGGGGTTTAATGCCAAGGCCCTCGCGATCCCGATTCGCTGACGCTGCCCGCCGGAAAATTCGTGCGGATAACGCGACATGTATTTTGGATCGAGCCCAACCTTTGTGAGCAGATCGGCAACGCGGTCTTTTTGTTCCTGTTTGTTCGCTATTCGATGGATCTTTAGCGGTTCGGAGACTATTGAAAGAATGCTCATCCGCGGATTCAGGCTGGCATATGGGTCCTGAAAGATAATCTGCATTTCGCGGCGAAGACCCTGCATCTCAGTATTCGACAATCCGACTATGTCCTGGCCCTCGAAGAGAATTTCCCCACTAGTCGGTTCGTGCAGGCGCAGCATGCACCGGCCTACGGTAGATTTCCCGCAGCCGGATTCGCCCACAAGGCCGAGAGTTTCGCCCCGAAATAATGTCGAACGAGACGTCATCTACCGCCTGAACTACGTCATCGCTGTTTTCGATCGCGAAATGCTTGACCAGTCTGCGAACTTCAACTACTTTATTTTTTGGCGTTGGTTGTGCGGCTGATTCCATTCTCAAATCTCTGCGGATAACACCCTTTCCCTTGCTATTTCAAACTTTTGTGCCTGATCGTAAAGCACACAGCGCACTTTGACATTTTTCGCGAGATCGAAAAGCGGTATGTCGCTACGTGTGCAAATATCCATCACGTGTTCGCAGCGAGGAGCAAAATGACAACCTTTCGGAAGATCGGTCGGGCTCGGAACTACGCCATCAATCGTTTGAAGCCTTACTGATTTCGCAATCGAGTGTGCCGTGAGCTTAGGAACCGAGCGGATCAATCCGCGCGTATAGGGATGTTTAGGATCTTCGAACAACTCGTCCACGCCTGATTCCTCAACGATCTTCCCCGTGTACATCACGCAAACCCGGTCGGCGGTTTCAGCAACAACTCCAAGATCGTGGGTGATGAGCAAAACCGCTAGTTTTCGCGTCCGCCGCAAGCCGTCTAAAAGTTCCAGTATTTGGGCCTGAATTGTTACATCGAGGGCTGTTGTCGGCTCATCGGCGATCAGCAATTCCGGATCGCAGGCTAGTGCCATCGCTATCATTACCCGCTGCCGCATCCCGCCTGAAAGCTGATGCGGATAATCGTTCGCCCGCCTTTCGGCTCCTGGGATCGACACTTCTCCCATCGCATCGATCGCGGCCGCCCAGGCGGCTTTTTTGTCCAGTTTTCGATGCAGCCGCAAGGCTTCTGCTATTTGCTCACCGACAGTAAAAACCGGATTCAGCGAGGTCATCGGGTCTTGGAAGATCATCGCGATGTCGTTCCCGCGAATTTGGCGTAGACGTTCCTCGCTCGCCGTCGTTATTTCTTCACCTTTAAAGCTAATCGAGCCCGCGGCTATCTTGCCAGGCGGATATATCAACCGCATTATCGAAAGCGCGGTGATGGATTTGCCGCAGCCCGATTCGCCGACAAGTCCAAGAAGCTCACCTTCATTTATATAAAAGCTGACGTCGTTGACCGCCTTGACCAGCCCGGCTCGGGTTGGAAAATGCGTTTGCAGATTTGAAACTTCAAGTAAGTGGGACATTCATCTCATTCGAAAAACGTATGCAAGGGTTGAGTTCACACCCACGGCCTTGCCATCTACGGTTTTCGGTTCGAACACTATTCGTCTAGCGGCGTTGTGTGCCGATGCAATCAATCCGTATTCCTCAAACAGCGATTTTTCGTCTTCGTCCGTGTTTACGCAAACAATTTCGCCCAGAGATCCGTCCGCCAGGAAACTGATCCGCAAAAGCACGCCACCAGTGACCATCGCACGTTGTGCCTCGACGGGATAAGCTGCGTTCGGTTTTGAAACGATCCGAAGCGGACGAATCACAGGAGCTTCCTGCCTTTGCTGAGCAATTGCTCCCACTGCAACCAACATTATTAAAAATCCGCAAGAAATTGATTTGGACATGCGCAAAGTGATTAACCTCTATACTTGTCTGAAATGGCTGATATAAGTCTAATAAAAATTCACCGGCTGTAAAAGTTGACGTTTTCATCAGCCGAACTTTTGTTCGTGCAACTATTTCCGTCGCTTTTTCCTCCAATGGATGTTATCATTTTTTCGAGCTTTTTGACCTTGTCGGCAGTTTTTTCAAGGAGATCATACGTAGTGAAAAATCGCTTTAATCTTGTTTTTGCCCTTTTCCTTACAGTCTTTATTTCCAACTTCGCGTATTCGCAAAGTCAAAATGTTTCAAAGGTGCTCCCGAAGGGTACTGTAAGCGCTCCCAAATCGACGAAAGCTGTTACAACCGAAAAGATTGAACAGGACGTTGCGGAGGCGTTGTCGATAATTGAAACCAATCACGTGGTTGGTAAAAAGATTAACTACAACGACGTATTTAAATCCTCGATCGACGGAATGCTTCACACGCTTGATCCGCATTCAAACTATTTTGACGCCAAGGAATTCGAGCAATTCCGTACTGACCAAAGTTCGCGATATTACGGTATTGGTGCGACCATCGGCGACCTAAGCGATGCGGAAGGCAATGTAATCGCCACCTATATCCGTGCAACCTTTGATAACGCTCCCGCTCATCGTGCCGGATTGCGTTACGGTGACAAGATCATTGAGGTCAACGGCACATCCGTTCTAGGTAAGTCGTTTTCGGAAGTTCGTAATTTTCTGCGGGGTCCACGCGGAACGCCCGCAAAACTTCTTGTTGAACGCTATTCAACCGGAAAACGAGAAAGCGTGGATATTATCCGCGATGCGGTTTCTCAGCCTTCAATCTCGGAAGCGTATTTGATTCGCCCGGGCGTTGGCTATATTGCGATGACCGGCGGCTTCAACCAAACGACATACAATGAATTTGCCGCGGCGATGAAAGACCTCAAAGCTAAAGGCATGAAACAGCTCGTGTTGGACCTTAAAAACAACGGCGGCGGACTTGTCGGCCAGGCGTATCGCGTTGCAAATGCATTCTTGTCTACCGGTCAGACGGTCTTCACTCAAAAAGGCCGGCTTGACGGCACAACGGAACCTTACCGTGCGGAAAATCCAAATCCGGAAACTATGCCGGTAGTAGTGCTGGTAAACCGCAACTCCGCATCCGCGTCCGAGATTCTTGCAGGTGCTCTTCAGACCATGACCGCGCATTGATCGTCGGCGAAACGACATTTGGAAAAGGATTGGTTCAGAATCCATTCGTGCTCGATTATGGCTCGATGCTTCTGTTGACGATCGCGAAATACGAAACGCCTTCGGGCCGGTTGATCCAACGCGATTATTCCGACGGCAATCTCTATAACTATTACACGCAAGGCGGCGTCGGAGCCGGCGACGCGGACGCTCCTGTCATTCCAAAAGGACAGGAAACCAAAACGGATGCCGGACGGTCGGTTTACAGCGGCGGGGGCATAAATCCTGACGTAACGGTAAAACCGGATACGATAACCAGCGAACGTTTTCGATATCAGCAGAAGCTGAACAACCCGATATTCGCCTTTTCAATGGATCTCGCGTACGGAAAGATCAAAGGTTTTGAGCTCGCCTGCATTACGTGAACCGCTGGCGGCTGGAAAAGAAGGACCCGCTGGCCGCGCTGTCCGAGCCCAAGCAGCCCATCGTCTACTGGCTGGACAAGAACATCCC
>JANNGV010000554.1:0-4300 GCA_031404055.1 Chloracidobacterium sp. | reverse complement strand
CGTGCGTTAGCCATTCCAGCGTAAGCGGGTGCGTAGTTGGGGTCGAGTTTGACGGCTTGTTCGAAGTATTCAATCGCTTTTTCGGCATTCTTGCGGCCCCGCTTGTCAGCCATTGTCGTTCCTAACAAATAAAGCCGATATGCTTCTTCATTCGACGTGTAACGCTTCGCCAAATGATTGTTCGGCTCCCGATTTAATCTTTTCAAGATCGACCCGCCAATATTTGCCGCGACCGCATCCTGAATTGAAAAAATACTTGAATTTTCCTGCTCGACTTTGAAAACGTCTTCAACCAAACCGCTTTCTACGTTTATCAACTGTGAAGTAATGCGAATTTTGCCGTCGGCGATTTGATAATTCGAAGCGAGCACATAATCGACCTTTTGTTCACGCCCAGCGGCGATAGCGTCCTGTTCAATATCGGCGTATTGGCGCGTCGCGCTCAACTCTCGGACGATCAAATTTTTTGCCGAACTGAGTTTGAGAATCAAAGAATCCGCGATGCCGAGTTCATAAATCGAGTCGCGGTTTTCCGCCGTCAACGGTTTAAGAGGCAAAACGGCGATTGACTTTATATCGTTCGGGTTGACGGAAGACGCGGATTGAAAATTGAAAGACAACAAGAAAATCAAAAAGAGAGCACTCAGAAAACCAACCGTGAAAAGAATTATCCGGGTTGGATGTCTTTGCTTGGAGACAGGTTCATCGGTTACTGATGGCGGAATATGAAATACGGTTTCAGCGAAATTTTCGACGACGGCTGAAATATCCTGCTTGCCATTCGTGGATTTTTGCTCCGGCTGTTCGCGGGCTACATTGACTTTAGCGACAAACCGGTAGCCTTTTGTCGGCACGGTTTCGATGAACTTGTTGCCGTTTTCATATTCATGTAAAGCACGGCGAAGGGTGTGAATGGTGCGCGGAAGATTTACTTCCTCGACAAACGAATCGGGCCAGCATGCATTCATCAATTCGTCTTTCTCAACCAGATGCCCGCTGTGCTCTACCAGATATACGAGCACATCAAAAGCTTTTGGCGTCAGGGGAACCGGTTCGTCGTCGCGGGACAACTGCCTTTCCGCAACGTCGAGCAGAAAAGACTTGAACCGGTAAGAACGTGTCTCGTTACCCTCCATTTCAGCCTCGAATAAATTTACAAGAAAACTAGGAACTTTTTCGAAAGACATTTCACACCTCCGCAAATTAGTTTGTTCCCTCGGAAACAAATAACGCCGGTTGCGTGTGAATCGCTTGGTGAATTCTTAGTAAAGTTCCCCGGCATTATATAGCAACCGGCGTCCAGAACAAAGGAAAAAGGAGTAACCCATGAAACGATCCGCCCACCACCCGATTTTTGTATTTGTCATCGCCATTATCCTTTACGGAACGGAGATGATCTTTGCCAAACAACCCCAAATAGTGCCGACGACCGCCGAGGACGTCATTCTGCAATGGAACCGTGTTCTGGGACAGACGCTTCAAGGTCCCGACATTCATCCGGGGAACATTCTTCCGGTACGGAGTTTTGCGATGATGCACCTTGCGATGTTCGATGCGGTAAATTCTATAGACGGGACTTACACGCCGTATTTGACCGATGTGCGGGGATCGAGGTCCGCCTCTACAAGAGTCGCCGCTGCCAGGGCCGCATATGATGTGCTGTCTGATTTATATCCAAGCCGACGGGCGGTTTTCGATGCGGAATTCGCAGTTTCGCTGGACGGTGGCCAACCTAATCGGAACAGGCAGGCCATCAGGGTCGGAGAGTTGTGTGCAGCGGCGATATTGGCCAATCGGGCAAATGACGGCTGGAGCTCGCCGTGGACACCTTATCTATTGCAGCCGACGCCGGGAAATTGGCAGGAACTGTTCCCGGGACCGTATCCCGGATTCGCGGTATTCACTAATTATCCGGGCGTAACGCCGTTTGCATTGAACAGCGGTACACAGTTCCTGCCTTCTCCGCCTCCCGCTTTATCGAGTGCGGAATATGCGGCCAGCCTCAACGAAGTAAAGGACCTCGGCGATGTAAACAGCACGCGCCGCACGGCCGATCAGGCGTCGACCGCGTTTCTGTGGGCCAATCCGCCGGTCAGCGATGCATTAATGTTCGGCGTCGCACGCTCGACCGCTGTCGCCCGCAACAATTCTACCGTGGAAAACGCAAGGCTTTTCGCCCTGGTTTACATGGCTTTTCACGACGCTCTGCAAACGACCTTTACGAGCCAGTACCATTACGGTTTGTGGCGGCCCGTTACGGCGATTCGGCGGGCGAACGAAGACGGCAACGCCGACACCGCGCCCGACGCCGCATTGGATTCACTACTCGGCACGCCCGGTACGCCGCCGCATCCGTCGTACGCCTCCAACGCCTCGTCGGCTAGTTCATCGCTGGCAACGACGCTTGCACTCTTTTACGGACGCGACAATATTCAATTCCAAATCGATTTTGGCGGAAACCCGAATGTAACGCGGAATTACAGGACTTTTTCGGCCTTGACCAACGAAATAGCCCGCAGCCGTGTCTTTGGCGGCGTTCACTTCCCATTTGACATCGTCGAAGGCCAGGCCGCCGGCCGCAACGTCGCTACATTTGTCTTTTTAAATTATCTGAAGCCGCGTGATGGCAGGTTTGATCCGTCGATAGTCAATTTCGCGGACAAATAGAATGACAGGAGGGAAGATTTTATGAAACCGACTTTGTTGGCAAAAATACGCAATCAACCATTGATCGCTACAATAATTTTGGCGGCGGCCCTGTTGCTCACGACGACGGCCGAGGTCAGGGCGCAAGGAAGCGGCTGGAGTACGACTGCGATAAACGTAACAGAATTCAGCTATACTCCGGCAACCGTCGATGCGACCGATAGTGCGCAAACCATTACGGTAACCGCTTGCGTTACAGATACCGAGCGGGACGTTCGTTATGTATATGTGACCCTCAGAAGTCCTCAAGGCACCCACTATGGTTACGACCTAAGTGATCGCATTTCGGGGAATGGCCGCGATGGAGTTTACAGGAAGGCGTTCACGATTCATCGATACGCTCACGCGGGAACATGGGAAGTATCTAAGATCCATGTGTTGGATGGAACGCCGGAGTATTACCGATGGCGCGAACTTTATACCGCCGATCTTATTGCCCGCGGTTTTCCCACACAGATACAGGTGATAAACAATAACGAAACGGTGCCGCCGGAGATAAGCGAGTTCAGCTTTACACCCTCGGCTGTCCATGCGGTCGGAGGCCCGCGGAACGTCACCCTTACCGTTCGCGTAAAAGATCAAACATCGGGTGTACGTTCCGTCGCCGTAAGTTTCGCAAACCCTCCGGGTTGTTACGTTTATGATGACGACTGCACGGAACTGCTGTACGTCAATATGACCGGCGCGAGCCGTATTTCAGGAGACGATAAGGACGGGATATATCGCATCGTCGTGGCCGTCCCTCAACGTTTTCCCAGGGGAGTTTACAGTGCTTACGTTTTCGCGTCGGATGTCGCGCAAAACAATACCATTCTTAGCTCCGCTCAACTTGCCTCGCTCGGTTATCCCTCTCAGCTTCTTCTCACGCTGGGACCGGCACCGTTTGACTTCGATGGCGACAAAAAAGCGGATAAATCGGTTTTTCGGCCCTCGAACAATGTTTGGTATCTAGTTGGCAATACTGCAGGTTACACAACGAGGGAATTCGGCGTTGCCGGTGACCGGATTGCGCCGGCGGATTTTGATGGGGACGGGACGACGGATGTGGCGGTTTTTCGGCCTTCGGATGGGGTTTGGTATGTGATTAATTCGTTGACGCAGAGTTTCTCGACCAATAGCTGGGGCGAGATTGGGGATTTGCCGGTTCCGTCGGATCATGATGGCGATGGGAAGGCTGATCTGGTTGTGTTCAGGCCATCGACTAATACCTGGTACACGCGGTTTAGCTCGAATAATTCTTTCTCGACGGTTGGGTTTGGAGTTGCGGGTGATAAGCCGATAGTTGGTGATTTTGATGCTGACGGAAAGGCTGATATCGCTTTGTATCGGCCTTCGGAGAGCAATTGGTACATTTTGAAGGCTGGATTCGGGTTTTTTGTCCAGACTTGGGGCCAGGCGGGCGATATTCCTGTTCCGGCTGATTACGATGGCGATGGAGCTACGGACGTGGCGGTGTTCAGGCCTTCGACGGGGCAGTGGTTCAGGATTCGGAGCACGGCTGGGTTCGACACGGTTGGATGGGGTCAGGCGGGCGATCAGCCTATCCCGGCGGACTATGACGGCGACGGGAAATCGGATGTCGCGGTGTTCAGGC
>JANNGV010000553.1:0-3678 GCA_031404055.1 Chloracidobacterium sp. | reverse complement strand
ATCGGAATGAGAATACAACTGGTACGGCTTCGGGTGTGACGACTGCGACATCTGAGCCTTAGTCGTCGGCCTGACCAATGTGCCGCAATTCGTTACGATCGCAAACTTCTGCTGTGCCCACAGTTCATGGATACCATTGTTAACGATCGTCGTGCCGTTCTGTGTTAGCGGTCCGAAGTTCGGATGGAGGCCGTAGGTAAGCCCGCCCATCCGCGGAACCGAGATCGGAAGCAGGGAAGCCTGCGGGATCGCCAAATTTGAGCGTAACGTACTGTAAACGCCGTAATTGCTTATGGTCGTGTCATTGTGGTTAGGAACCACCATGTTGTTCCCGTCGTTTCCGCCCGAGAAGAAAATAAGCACCAATGCCTTGTAGTTTGCACCGCCTTCCGGGCTGTTGGAATCGTCCTGAACCTTTTGCGCCAGAGCGCTCATTGTGCCCAAATGCTGCATTTGCGTCGCAAGAGTTACCATGCCCAAGGCGCAACCACCGGATTTCTTCAAAAATTCACGTCTTGATTCATTCATAGTTTTTACCTCTGTACTTGGTATTGCGACGATGTCATCACAAGATATATCGCCTGTTGTGCTCGAGCGAGCGGGTTGGTTGCCACAATGTTGGTTACGGCAGTCAAAATCGTACTGCGCATCCCCGCCGACATCGTTCCGTGCATCATCTTATTGTTCAGAGCGTCAAGAAGCTGATTGCCGGTAGGGTCCGCCGCCGCCAGAGCCTGCATTTCCGTATAAACGAACGACGTTCCGACCGGGACGTTTACTCCACTTACAGCAATGCGGTTGAAAACCATCGTATTGGCAAAATTCGCCCTCGCGATCGCCGTCCCGGTTGTCATCAAGCTAAATTCAGGACCCAGAAGCGCTGTGCCAGGTATCTGGTAGTCGGGCGAATAATAGTTGAAAACTGTCGGTGAATAGAACACCGTTTGAGCCATTGTCGTCAGCTGATTATTGCCCGGCGAATAAAACACTCCATCGCTCGGGCCTGTTCCGGCGGCATTTGAAACACCGAATGCCCGGGCCATGTTGGTTACATACTGAACCGGCTCTCGCAGTTTGCCGAAGTTCGGGTCGGTTTTGGCGTCTCCGCGTGCTTCCGGGTCGAGAAGGATTGCCCTGACAACGGCTTTCAGATCGCCGCGTACATTCGATCCGTTATTATTAAACACAGCGGCAACTCGCCCGACATAGGCCGGCGTAGGATCGCTGGTGACCAGATGCTGAATAAGTATTTTGCTGACAAACGGGCCGACATTCGGATGGTTGAAAATATTATCCAAAGTCTGATTCAACGAAGCATTTGCATATGTTTCGATGTTCGGCAGCGTCGTGCAATTGGCACAGGCCGCTATGTTTTGGTTCGTCACGCCCGGATACGTCAAAAGTGTCTTTGCCGTCAAATCATGCCGGTTATTGCCGACTGTCGTCACGCCCTGATTTACAAGAATCGGGTCGATGTAGTTGACAATACCGGGTGCCGCGTTCGGGCATGCTGCCCCTGCTGTATTGCAGAAGTTCCAGCCGGTCAGAACCTTTGTAAAGTTGTTGACTGTGTTTTGATCGTACGTCGGTATCGGTTCATTCTGAGCGTTCAGCTGGAGAGTTCCGTCCGGATTGAGCATGAACAGGCCGATCGAAAACAATTGCTTGATCTCACGAGCATAATTTTCGTTCGGGTTCGTCCGTGTGCTCCGGACCATGTCGAGATAGTTGCCCATTCCCGGATTCAGGGTCATCTGCTGCATAAGCGTCCGGTAATTTCCAAAGGCGTTATTCGACAGCACCTTATGATACTCGGTCATCCAGCGCGACTGCTGCGTATCGACACCTGAGATCACCCAGATCTGGCCTAATGCCCAGGCGACACGGTGCCGAAGCTGAGCATCGCCGTAATATGCTTCTTTAAAGAACCACGCCTGGACCGGATACATGGTGTAAGTGTCGCGTTGACATGTTACGGGGACATCCGGCGTCACTGTCTGATCGCCGTCACAATCGGCCGGCGGGGTCGTCGGTTTCAGCGGATTATTCGGATACGCATTTCCCGCCGTCGGGTACGGAGCCGAAAATTGCTCGGCAAGCCATGTTCGAATGCCTATGCGACGAATTCTGGCGTCAAGGGGTGCAGTAGGGCCGAAAGCTGCCTGCTCAAGAAATCTCATTCTGTCGCCCGACCATCGGTAGCCGACGTATTCCGGCGCCGCACTATTTTCCGTGCCTTTATTAAAGTCGCCGGCCATCGTGCTCGCGTAAATCTTTGAATATGGAACGGCGTCGTCCTTTATCGAACCGCCGCTTGTTCCATATCCAATACGAACACGGTCGCTGGTCAGGCCGCGCCAGGCAATGCGAATAAGCAAATCACCCTCAGCTGGCGGCTCCCAATAACCGATTTCGTCTCGCAGCTCAATCGTTACGGCGTACGTAAGTGTCCGCGCCTTGATCTCACTGATATCGATCACCGGAAAGCGGTATTGACGGCCGTTTGAATCTTCGGCGTACAAGCGAAAGGCATTGGCCTCTTCGCCATCCATCAGGTTTATGTTCTTAACAAAAATTACAACTCTTGAGTTAGGGGGAAAAGCATCACGGCTTGGCGACGAAAGGTTTATACGCTTTGATTCGTCCGCCGAAACGGCATAAGCGTGCTTGGAGTCCCTGGCTTTTACTAGAACCGGTGTGGGCGAATTTGGGTCCGGATCATCCTGTGCGAACACCGGGATCGATACCAAACAAAAAACAAAAAACGCAGTGAAAATTCGCAATAAGCCATGCGATTTCATGCTAACCATACCCTTTCCTCCTTACTAACTATGTTGTGATGGACAGAACTTTATCCTGCCGTTGACTAAAGCGTCAGTATGGAAAACTGACTGCCGTTTAATATTGTTTAACAACCAGGCTGACATCCGTGGGAAATGTAAGTTTTTCGTGTTCTTCATCGATTATTTGATTGAAAAAACTTTCTTCGTCATGTTAGACGAAGCTTGGGGGTTCTATGGTCTAAAAAATGTCAAGATTTGTCAATGCGATATTTTAGACCTAGTATCTTAAAAATGTCCAATCAGATAAATATTCCACGGCCGAAAAAATTTAGTTTTCTGGATACGGTCAATGGACACGGGTGGAGCGACCTTTTGCCCTTTTACTTCGATGAAGGCACAGGCAGGCTCCATTACGTTTTCCGCATCGAAAAGTCCGGAAAACCGGTGGCGGCAAATATTAAGGATGATGGCAAAACTATCATTATCGAAACCGATTGCGCCGATACTGATATCGATGATGTCGCCCAAACCGTGCGTCATATCATGCGATTCGACGATGATCTTGATGATTTTTATTCAACGATTAAGAAGGATGATGCATTCGCCTGGGTCCAAAAGGCAAGTGCCGGACGGCTTCTGCGGTCACACACGGTTTTCGAAGATCTCGTCAAAACAATGTGCACGACCAACTGTTCATGGGCGCTGACAAAAAATATGACGACGAATCTGGTCGAAAAACTAGGCGAGCCAGCCGCGAACGGAAAACGGGCGTTCCCAACACCCGAGGCGCTGGCTAATGTATCGGTCGATTTTTTCCGCGATGAGATCCGTGCCGGCTACCGTTCGCCGTATTTCGCCGAACTGGCCGAGGCCGTAGCCGGCGGAAAGCTCGATC
>JANNGV010000552.1:0-1682 GCA_031404055.1 Chloracidobacterium sp. | reverse complement strand
TCGAGATTCGGTATGCCGCATCCGCCTGCTAGGAAGGCCGAAATAAATATTAAACACAGAGACACATAGGCGCCGAGTGAAGGAACCGGAAATGGACAATTGAAAACCGAAAATAAAAGAATCGATCTGACATTCTCCATTTTCCATTTTTTCGGCGCCCTGCGTTTAAACATTCTTACAAAACCTTGGGAACCTGAAAATGTCCGGCAACTCCGGACGGAGCCTGGCTCAAAGCGGCTTTCTGACCGAGGGAAGGCACAATGACGTCTTCGCGAATCGCAGGTGTCGCGGCACCTGCGTCCGTGAGGCCGCCAAGCATCGGCTCGATATTTTCTGTATCGAGTTCATTTAGCTGCTCGATGTATTTCACGATGTCCGCCATTTGCGGCGTGTACATGGCTACTTCTTCATCCGTAATTTCGAGATGCGCCAATTTTGCGACTTTTCTTACGTCCATAATCTAGTGACTAGTGAAGGGGAAAAAGTGATAAGTGACAAGTGAAGAGGAATTCTGTGATAGGTGAAATGGGGTAATTTCTCATCACTCATTACTTTCCACCCTCCTTCTGGCCAAACTGCTTCCCGCGGCTGCCAGAAAGACCGAACGAAGCGATTCGTCCGTTATCGACTCTGCGGCGTTTTGAAGCCGCGGCGTAACTTCTTTGTTTGCCAACACGCTCCATTCGGCGTCAGCATTTTTTTTCGTTTCGACCATTCGTCGATGCTCCCGGACAATCTTGGCGTCAATTCTGAATTCGACGATCGAAACTAACGATGAGCCAAGAGCCGCATTCAGCTTGAAGATCATCTGATCGGCCAAATCGACGACCTGTTTTCGCCATGTTTCACTTGAAACGGCGACGATCAATTTTTTTTTGATCAGCCGAACGGGGACCGCGTGTTGACCCAACGCTTCGCCGACAACACGCTTCCAGGCAGCGAAGACAATAGCCTCTGCGGCTGCATCATGTGTGTCAAAGCCCTCGAATATTTTTGGGAATGAGCTGAGAATGTTCTGCATTTGTCATCTCGCGATTATCAACTATTATCTTAAACGAGTTCAATTTTAAATGCTAAATCACAGAAGCTCAATGGTTAATCTGCCGCAAATAATACTCGCATCGGGCAGCCCGCGACGCTCGGAGATCATGGAATCGGTCGGGTGGACGTTTACGAAGGACGTCCCGGACATAGACGAAACTGAACTGCCCGGTGAATTGCCGGATGCTTATGTTCAGCGGCTTGCACGGACAAAGGCCGAGACGATTGCGATGCGGCACGTTGGCGAAATCGTGCTTGGGGCAGATACGACGGTTGTGATCGACGATCAGATAATCGGCAAACCGGTGGATGCCGCCGACGCGAAACGTATGCTGGCTATGCTCTCCGGGCATTGGCACGAGGTGCTGACTGGCGTTGCTGTCGTGTGGAACGGGAACGCGCGTGTCGGTATGCAGCGGACGCGTGTGAAGTTTGTGGACATGAGCGAGGCGGAGACTTTTCCGGCCGGATCGGATACACCTGCATCATGAACGGCACGTCGTCGTCGGTCTCGAACCATTCCGCCACCGCCTCGCGCAGGATCGAGGGCGCGAACGGCCGAAACGACTCGCGCCGCTTGATCTTGGCGTTTAGCAGCTCCTTCATGTCCGCTCGCCGCGGATCGCAGACGATGGAGCGGT
>JANNGV010000551.1:0-3601 GCA_031404055.1 Chloracidobacterium sp. | reverse complement strand
CAATGGGCTACAGGCTTAACGACGTCGTCGCCGGCCGCTTTCGGGTATTGAGCATCTCCGCCCAGGAAACGATACTCGAAGACGTAAGCCTCGGCTTCCGCCATCGGCTGCCGCTTTTCACACCTCCGCCCGGAACGGCTACATCATCATCTCCCGGTACTGGCAGGCCCAGCGGTTTCCCGAGCGGCGGCGACAGTTACGTACCGTTTAATCCAGGTTCTCCGGCAGGCGGCACGAATTCGAGAATTCCGGGAATTCCCGACAATATTCCGCGTTACGTGCCACCGGCGTCAAACGTAAACCGGATTCCGGCCAACACCAAGCGAGACGTTGACGATGACGAAGACACCGACAATCGATAAAATGCGGAGTGCGGATTGCGGGATGCGGAATACCTGCGGTCCACGCGGGGGCAATTTTTCGTTTCGTTTGGCGACCAAAAACCCTGAATGGACACCAATCCGTAATAAACGTCGCACTCCGCACTCCGCATTCCACATTCCGCATTCCGAAGCGGGCATGACCCTGCTTGCCGTTATGGCATTTATGGCGGTTTTTGCGATCGGCCTGCTGTCGGTGGCCCCGTCTGTGCAGATTGAAGTTCAGCGTGAAAAGGAATTGGAGTCCATCCGGCGTGGCGAAGAGATAGCCGATGCGGTCCGCCAGTACATAATTCATTATCAGGGCGCAAAGCTTCCCGACTCGCTTGACGACCTGATTGAAGGACTTCCGCAAGGCACAAAAAAACGGCAAATACTCCGCCCCTCGGCGACTACCGATCCGCTGAGCGCGGACGGCAAATGGCGTCTGATCGGTCCCGATCCGGACGTAATCGCCGCATTTGCGAAAAAGGTCCAGGTTTACAATAACGGCCTTTTGCCGTCATCGCCGGAGCCGGTCCGCTATTTTGACAAATATACAATCAGCCTCGTTAATGTTTTAAATACCGAAAGCGCTAGCGAGACCGAGGAGCCGGACGAGGATGACACGGTCGTTACGGACAACACGCCGTTTATCGGCGTCGCTAGCCAAAGCCGAAGCAAATCCGTCTTGGCTTATTACGGCATCGAGAATCATTCGAAATGGATCTTCACACCACTCTTTCGTGGAAATGGCGCAAGCAGCATAAGACCAGGCCGAAACACTGGCCGTGGATTTTGACGCGGACCGCGAAATCGATTCCAGTAATTCTTAGAAATCGGATTTTTTCTTCTCCTGGACGATCTCTTCCTCAAATTCTTCCTTCGGACGCTGAACGATCATCGATCCGGGCGGGAAGACCTCGATACCTGCCTCGTCCAAAACCCGTACTATCGCAATTGCGGCCCGGTCAAATACCTCAAGCGGCTTGCTCTCATTCGTATTGATCCAGAAATTAACGGTCACATTAACGCCGTCGGCACTTAATTCAGAAACCAAAACTCTCGGTTTCGGGTCGTTTACCACGCCGTCCGTTTCAATCAAGGCCTGATAGGTTATCTCTTTCGCGTGCTCTATCTGCTCGTCATAGCCGATGGAATATTTCAGATTCATTCGGCGTTTCGCCCCTGCGCCGCGTATCGTCAGCGCGCTCGAATACATATCGCCGTTCGGGATCAGGATAAGCTCGCCATCGTCCTTACGAAGCGAAGTTGCGCGCACCCCGATATATTCCACCTTGCCCTGATTGGTGCCGACGAAAAGATGGTCGCCGATGTGAAACGGCTGCTGCCACAATATCAATATGCCGGACAGGAAATTGTTAAGGATATCTTTAGTCGCAAAACCGATTACGAACGACGAAAAGCCCAAACCCGCAATCAAGCTTCCGAAATCGAACGACGGAATCACCACCGTCAGCGACGTAAGAACCCCGAGACTTACTACCAGAACGACCAGCATCCGGCTAATTAAGGTGCGCAGCCGTGAGTCCAGCTTTGTCCTGCGCGTCGCCGCCAGAAAGAGAAATCTCGCAGCCTTTGACAACAGCCAAAACAGGACAATTACGATCAATCCGGCAAGCAGGAAGGGTAGTCGCCCGAAAATACCCGTTACCATCGTCTGTATCGATTCCAGCACTGTTTGCTGAATTTGAGTTACCAGGCCGACTGACCATTCATACCAGCTTGTAATTTGAAGAAGCATTACCATAGATCTATATTAGAGTTCTTTGAAAAACCTGTGCATCGAAACTTTGTTTATTTAAAAAACCTAAAATGCCGAAAATGCTTCATCTTGTTCGTCTTATTCCAGTTTGTTCCTCTTATCCGGTGGTTAAAAAGCGTAACCACGGAACAAGAGGAGCAGGGAATGAACAAGAAATTAGATCAAGAATAGGTTTTTCAAAGAACTCATTCAATGAGATGCGGCGATTTTTTAAATTCGTATTTTATTAGAATCTCAGTTTGATATCTGTAAATGTTCGAATTAGAATAATTCTAAATAAGGAGGGAGTATGGAACTACACAACACAAAAATTGATATCGCCAAGGGTAAGCGTGAAAAGCTTATTGCTATTTTGAATCAGAGCCTGGCCGACACGGCCGATCTGAAATCGCAGGCAAAACAGGCCCATTGGAATGTTAAGGGGCCTAGTTTTATTGCCCTGCACGAACTTTTCGATCGGGTGGCAACCGAACTGGATACCCACACGGACGATATTGCCGAGCGGATAACTACGCTTGGCGGCGTTGCGATGGGAACGGTGCGTCTGGCGGCCGAGAATTCGAGCCTGAGCGAATACCCGCACGAGATAAGCGACGGCACGGCCCACGTAGATGCTCTTTCATCGGCGATGGCTGATTTCGGCAAGAAGGTAAGGAAAAACATTGACACAACCGACGAGCTCGGCGACGCAGACACGGCGGACCTGTACACCGGAATCTCACGAAATGTGGACAAGCTGCTGTGGTTTGTCGAGGCCCATAATCAGGCCTAAGCAGAAATAAAGAACGCGAAAAACGTCTAAAGCGCGGAAATTGCCAAAAAACCGTGCTTTAGATGTGATTCGCGTACTAGCTTAGTTGACGTAATCAAAAACAATATTTGCGAAAGCTTTTACGCCGACGTCCAGACGGCTGTCATCCAGAAAAAAATCGGGCGTGTGGTGCGGGGCCGCGTCCTTAACATTTTTGCCGAGCGGCATTCCGCCTACCATGAAGAAAAACGCCGGAGCTTTTTGACCAAAAAATGAAAAATCTTCGGCACCGGTCACCCATTCGGTTTCCAGCACATTTGCCGCACCTGCCGCCTTTTGCAGCGAAGGCAGCATTTTCTTTACAAGCTCAGGCGTGTTGTACGTGACAAGCGTTTTCGTATCTATCGAGACTTCCGCGGTCGCTCCCATGCTTTCGGCGATCTTCGTCGCGGTCTGCCGAATCTTCGCGTGCACGTCTTTTTGCATGGCGGCGTCGAGCGTGCGGATGGTGCCGGCCATGGTTAGTTCCTCCGGAATTATATTCTCGCGAACTCCCGCATTTATTTTACCGATGGTAATTATGACTGGAGCCTTTGGCAGGTCGGACTGCCGGGCAACAATCATCTGCAGGCCGGTATAGATTTGCGAAGCGACGGCAATGGGATCGGTGCCAAGCCACGGATACGCACCATGCGTTTGACGTCC
>JANNGV010000550.1:0-5259 GCA_031404055.1 Chloracidobacterium sp. | reverse complement strand
CCTGACGTTCGTCGGCGGCGAATCGGGGCTTGCTCTCGGTATCGTCGATGAATTCGAAAAAAATGGATTGAAGATAATTGGGGCTTCCAGGCAGGCCGCACGGCTCGAAGCAAGCAAATCATTTGCTAAAGATTTCATGAGGCGGCATAGCATTCCGACGGCAAAGTACTCAAAGGCTGATTCACCGGCAAAGGCAGTTAAGCTTCTGATGTCGGGTGTCTTCGGCGATGAATCTACGCCGGTCGTTGTCAAAGCAGACGGCCTTGCCGCCGGCAAGGGCGTCGTCGTGGCGAAGGATCGCGCAGAAGCCATCGCCGCGATTAACGATATGGAAAACCTTGTCGGAGCAGATGCGGCGGCTTCGATCGTCCTGGAAGAATGCTTGTTCGGAAGGGAAGTGTCGCTGATAATGTTTGCGGATGGCGACAGCTTTGCCTTGATGCCGCCAACTCGCGATTACAAACGCATCGGCGAAGGCAACACCGGCCCAAACACAGGCGGAATGGGCACGATCACCGACGCCTCGCTGCTGAACGACGAGCAGCTTGATGAAATTATCGAGACGATCATCAAGCCAACTCTCCGAGGCTGTGTCGCCGAAGGGTTTCAGTTTCGCGGGATTTTGTTTTTAGGAATTATGATGGCCGAATGCAAAAGCCCGTACGTGAGTAAGGGCGAAACACTCAACGTCGCGAGTTACGCCCTTGCTGACGCGCAGGCCTCCGCACGGGATACCACGCCCATGCTGCTCGAATACAACGTCCGCTTCGGCGACCCGGAAACCCAATCGATCCTCGTCCGGCTGGAAACCGATCTGGTCGACATCTGTGAAGCGATGCTAAATTGCAGAGGCCCACGCGTAAGCGAGGGCGATATGCCCAACGTTGTGAATAACGCCCTTGCTGACGGGCAGGCCTCTGCATCTGGTCTCGCAGAGCTAGATATCCACTGGCGTCCAGGTAACTCCGCCACCATCGTACTCGCGTCAAAAGGCTATCCAGAAAAACCGCTGACCGGGGATGCGATCCATGGTCTGAGAGATATTTCGGATATCAAGGTCTCGATCTTTCACGCCGGAACCTCTCTTAATTCAGACGGTGAGTTAATTACCTCGGGCGGAAGAGTGTTCGGCGTTACCGCTAACGGTGACAATCGTGCCGACGCTTTAGCCACGGCTTATTCAGCCGCCGGCAAGATCAGGTTTGAAGGAATGCAGTATCGAAAGGATATTGGAAGGGATTAGGGCCAACCGGAAGCTATACGACTTTTCGTCGATTTAAGATGCTGAGAATCAGGTAAATCGGGATGGCATAGACTACGATGTTGACAGTCAAAAATACTATTACGGCCTTTGTTTCATCGTACGGTATCTCTCTCTCAGTTTCATAGCCGTATCTCGGGAAAATGTAATCGCGAGTCCAAGCTCCTGGCGTGAGTAGCCCGGGATTAGCGTTTGGAAAAACTCCACTAGCTAGGAATCCGTAACCAAAAACAAACAAAATACTCAGGGCGAGGGATATCAATACACGTTTCATAGGTCTACGATCTCAATAGTTCTCAAGCGACTTCTGATATCCTTCGAAATTCCGGAGCATCTCTTCGATTGAATCACCACCGAATTTTTCTCTAAGGGAATTGGCCAAAACTATCGCCAGCATTGCTTCGCCGATGACGCCCGCGGCTGGGACGGCGGTTATGTCGGAGCGTTCGAAGGCGGCGAGGTCGTCGGCTTTTGTGTCGATATCGACTGAATGTAGCGGTTTTCTTAGTGTGGAGATTGGTTTCAGGTAGCCGCGGACGCGAAGCTCTTCGCCGTTTGTGATACCGCCTTCAAGGCCGCCGGCACGGTTTGTCCTTCGGACGAATCCAGACGAGAGACTAGAGACAGGGGTCGAGAGACCTAATTGTTCTCCCGTCTCTCGTCTCTTGTCTCTTGTCTCGAAATAAATTTCGTCGTGAACTTCCGATCCGAACTTACCCGCATTCTCAACGCCGGTTCCCAACTCGACGGCTTTTACGGCCTGAATCGACATGAAGGCCTGGGCAATACGGCCGTCGAGTTTTTCATACCAGGAGGTGTGCGAGCCGAGGCCGACGACGACATGTTTGGCGACCACCTCGAATATGCCGCCAAGCGTGTCGCCGTTTTCTTTTGCCTGATCGACCAATGCGATCATAGCTTTTTCGGCGACCGCGTCGGCGCAGTTTAGCGGCGAATCGTGCGGAATGGCGATGATATCGTCCCATGTCTTATCTATCGGCGAAACCGAAACGCTGCCAAGCTGGATCACATGGCTTTTGACTTCGATCCCAAAAGCTTTCAGAAGCTGTTTTGCCAACGCTCCGCATGCAACGCGCGAAGCCGTTTCGCGAGCGGACGCACGTTCCAAAATGTCACGGAGGTCGCGGGCCTGAAATTTCTGTCCTCCGGCAAGGTCGGCGTGGCCGGGCCTTGGGCGTTTGACCAGTCTTGGATTTTTCGGTTGGGTTTCAAGCTCAGTGTCTGACATTACCTCCTGCCAATGGACGAAATCGCGGTTCTCTATCTTCAACGCGATCGGTGAGCCGAGCGTTTTGCCGTGACGAACGCCGGACAGAAATTCGATCGTATCGCTCTCGATCTTCATCCGGCCGCCGCGGCCATAGCCTTGTTGACGGCGCCAAAGCTCGTGGTTTATGGCGTCGACATCTATCGGAACCCCGGCTGGCATACCTTCGACGATCGAGATGAGTGCCTTGCCGTGCGATTCGCCGGAGGTTGTGAATTTGAAAAACATAAGATTTATTTAACCGCAGATGAACGCCATATACGCAAATCAGATTTTTTATCCGTGTTCATCTGCGTTCATCTGCGGTTCGATTCTCTTCTTCCTAACAACAATCAGGCCGATGCTTAGCAAGATTAGCAGGCCGCCGAAAAGGGTTTGCGGCGGCAGCGTTTCACCCAGGACAATTGCGCCGATGACGACCGCGATCAGCGGCGTGACGAGCGAGATCATCATCGCCTTTGTCGATTCGATTCTACTTAAAAGCCAGTAATAAAGCCAAAATGCAGCTATCGTTCCGGCGACGGTCAGATAGACTACGCAGAGAACGGCCCGCCACGTCCAGTGAAACGAAAGTGGATTGCCTTCAGCGAGAAGGGCATAGATGATGATCGCCGGAAGCCCGCAAAGCATTTGAGCAAATACAAGGCTCGCCGGGTGAAGCGAGCTTCCTTTTGCCTTGATGAGGATCGACGCTTGTGCTGCTGCGTAGGCCCCGACGACGATTGCGACGCATCCCGCAAAAGCCCAGCGATCTTCGATTTTAAGCTGATCGATGAATATTACGGCAACACCTATTATCCCGATGATCACCGCAAACACCTTTAGCCGCGTGATCCTTTCGGACGGCAGAAAGATCCACGCGAGGACAAGTCCAAAGACCGTTATCATTGACTGTAAGACGGCCGCAAGCCCGGACGAGATGTACTGCTCGCTCCAGAAGACCAGGCTGTAATTTATCGAAAACTGGAGAAAACCGGTGAGAGTGATAAGCTTCCATTCCCGCGATGTTTTAGGCAGTGGAAGTTTCCAGATCGCGATTATCGGCACGAGTATCGCAACAGCCAGAAGGAATCTCGCGGCCGCAAACGTTATCGGCGGCAGGTCCTGAAGCCCGATCTTTATAAAGATCCAGGTCGTTCCCCAGATTAAACACAGCAGCAGCCATACGAAGATCTTCATTCAATTGCGCTCATAGAAACTAAGGGACGAATCGCCTTGCTTTAATAGCCGCCAGCGGCGGATAAGCCCAGCCGCGTCGGGGACCATCTTTTTAGAATGATGCTCGACGACCAGCACGCCGTCCTCATTCAATAATGTGCTTTCGGCGACCCCGAAATCGAAAAGAACGGTCGAGTAATCGACGTCATAAGGCGGATCGAAAAATACGATGTCCCACCCTGTCGGATATTGTCTGCCGGTAAATGTCTCCGCGGCAAGGCAGACTATCTCGGTCTGCATTTCGGGGATCTGCAAATGATCGAGGTTGTCTTCAATAAGGGCACATGCCTTGCGGGATTTGTCGACGAAAGTTGTAAACGCGACGCCGCGAGATATGGCTTCGATGCCGATGGCCCCGGTGCCTGCGCAGAGGTCAAGGAATCTCGCCGTATCGTCAATTCGAGGTGCAAGCACGTTAAAAAGCGTCTCCCGAAGGCGGTCCGAGGTAGGCCGCGTTTTAATGTCCGCCGGGCTTTTTAGCGTTCGTCCGCGATAGTCTCCGGCAATTACTCGCATAAATTCATTCGGAACTAGCTTTAAGATTAGCCTAGCTCTGGATTTCGCGACAAGGAGGCTATTGATTTTGTTGCCCCGAAAAAACGGGCTGTGCTTTTTGTCCTTCTTGTTCGTTCTTATTCCTCTTTGTCCGTGGTCGGATTCAAATATTAACCAAAGATCAAGATGAAAAAGAACGAACAAGAGGAAGACCGAGCCCACTTCTATCCAATTCCGGCGAGTCCAAAACGCGGGTCACTTTTAACTTTTTCGATCAGCAGGGAAGTTTCGCGTGTTAGTCGTTTTTGGGTTAGGTAAAACTCTGCCTCATTTTTTGCAGCTTCAAGAATGTTGAGATCGCGGATGATATTAGCTATTTTGAACGATTGAATTCCTGATTGCCGCGTACCGAAGATCTCGCCCTGGCCTCGAATTTCCAGGTCTTTTTCGGCGATCTTAAACCCGTCATTCGTTTCCTCCATAATGCCGAGGCGTTCTTTTGCAACGGCGGTTTTCTTGTCGCCGGTGAGCAGGACGCAAAAGCTTTGTTCGGCACCGCGCCCTACACGTCCGCGAAGCTGGTGAAGCTGCGACAGCCCGAAACGCTCGGCGTGTTCAATGACCATCAACGATGCATTCGGGACATCAACGCCGACCTCGATGACGGTTGTCGAGACGAGAATATTCAATTCGCCCGAGACGAACTGCCGCATAATTTCGTCCTTGTCGGCGCTTTTCATTTTGCCGTGAAGCAGGCCGACTCGGCGCTTTGGAAACACTTTGTCGCGAAGCTCTTCGAACATTATGGTTGCCGCCTTTAGATCGAGTTTTTCGATTCTTCGATCAGTGGGTAAACGATATAGATCTGTCGGCCGAGGCCGATCTCGCGTTCAATTCCCTTATAAACACCGGCCCGCTGGTCTTCGCCGACGACAACGGTTTTTACCGGTGTTCGGCCCGGCGGCAGTTCATCGACAACTGAAACATTGAGATCGCC
>JANNGV010000549.1:0-3519 GCA_031404055.1 Chloracidobacterium sp. | reverse complement strand
GAAACAATAACATTTGAAGAAGCATTGACGCTGTTCAAACTGCAGGACGCGATGGGCAGTTATGACGGCAAAGAATTGTCCGTAAGCGTTGGCCGCTTCGGGCCTTATGTAAAATGGGGTGATGAATTTGTCTCTATACCCCGCGGCACCGACCTTGGGTCTGTGGACACGGAAAAGGCGATCGAGTTTATAAAGGCTAAACAGGTGGCGGAAGCTCCGGTTGGTGAGTTTGACAATAAACCGATCACAAAGGGAGCGGGACGTTTCGGGCCTTTTATAAAATGGGAAGGTTTATACATCAACGTGCCGCGCCGGTATGATCTTCAGAACCTGACCCAAGCCGAGATGAACGAACTTATCGAAGCAAAGGTCAGTAAAGAAGCAAACCGGTACATACAACGCTGGGAGGATGAGAAAATATCGTTGGAGAATGCCCGTTGGGGCCCTGTCATTAAATTCGGCAAAAAGATTATTTCAATTCCCAAAAAAGTCGATGGCACGCGCTCCACAGTGGACGAGGCAGCAGCTCTAACGCTGGAACAGGTAAAAAAACTTATTGAAGCCGAACTGCCGGAAGCGTTTGCAAAAAAGACGAGGCCTTCAGCTAAAAAGGCACCTACCAGGAAAACCGCGAAGAAGAGTGGTAGATGATGGAAATGTTCGCAACGTCGAACTATCCAAAATGTGACGGCGTATTTTGCGACAAACCGGTTAAGGAAGCGTGTCCGAAATGCTCGGCCCCGCAACTTCTTGAAAAGATTACGAAAAAGGACGGAACCGTGCGCTATTGCAAAAACGAAGATTGTGATTATAAAATGACAGTAAGCAATACGGATTTAACATCAGACGCTGTGGCGGCGGACGCCAAGGTTCCGGCAGCATAAGGCGTGAATGAACGAAAACATTGAGTTCCTGCAGGCTTTCTTAAAGAATCCCGGCAAGGTCGGTTCCATAAAACCGAGTTCGCCGGAGCTTGCGCAAAAAATGATCGAGGGCATAGTGCCCGATAAAAACAATGCCGTTCTCGAACTTGGCGTCGGTACCGGCGCGATTACGAAATTTTTGCAGGAGCTCGTTTCTGATGACAAATCCTATCTTGGCATCGAGCTCGACCGCGATCTTGTCCGGCTGCTGAGGCGCAACTTCCACGATATGCAAATCGTCCGCGGCAACGCCGTTGACACGGCCGCCATACACGAACGCTCGGGAATTGGAAAGATAGGCTACGTTATCTGCTGTTTGCCGTTCGTTTCGCTGCCGAATGAGGTCGGCGAGCAGATCATGCTCCAGATCGATAAATTTATGCAGCAAGGCTGCACGTTCCGCACCTTTCAATACGCTCACGGCTATTATTTCCCCTCCGCCATCAAGCTCCGCGAGTTCATGCGCGACCGCTACGGCAAATCAAAACGAAGCCCGCTAATCGTTAAGAATGTTCCGCCGGCGTATACGCTTACGTGGTCTACGGAGTAGTCTTGAACTCCTCGTCCGGTACCGCAATCAAGAGTCAAGATTCAAAAAACTGTTTTGCCATTCGGCAATTTGAAACCTTTCCGTGCGTATTGTGGTATAACCTAGGTTAAATCTTACATACAGATTCAAATCTTTTTCAGGAGAAATTAATAGATGTTACGACGCAAAATATTGGGCGCGTTTTTGATGTACGCGTTTTTAGTTCCCGGTCTTGCACTTGGTCAGAACGGTGTCGGAACCGCAAAGGTCTATTCGGCATCGAAAGAGGTCATTGATAAGATCAAGGACGAGGGCATGAACCGCTCGCAGGTAATGCAGCATTTAAGCTATCTGACCGACGTGATCGGTGGACGCCTGACAAATTCGCCGAATATGAAGCGGGCTAACGAATGGACACGCGACACGATGGCGAAGTGGGGAATGCAGAATGCAAAGCTGGAATCGTGGGGACCCTTTGGACGCGGTTGGTCGCTTAAGAGTTTTTCAGCTGAGGTAATCGAACCACAGACGATCCCGCTGATAGCGTATCCGAAAGCCTGGTCGCCTTCGACAAAGGGCCTGATCACGGCCGACGTTGTTCATCTTGACATCAATTCAGACGAGGACTTTGCAAAATACAAGGGACAGCTTCGCGGCAAGATCGTGCTTGTTTCGAGAATTCGTTCGCTCGCTGCCGATTTTGATGGAATGGGTACACGTCTGAAAGATGACGAGTTGGCGAAGATGGCCGCCGACCCGATGGCTGCTCCGCGGGCCCAACCGGCAACGCCGCAGCAGCCGACTCCTGAACAGCAAGAGCGGATGCGGCAGATACAAGTCGCTCAAAAAATGGCCGGCTTCGTGTTTGACGAAGGTGCGGCGGTGATCATAGACAACAGCCGTGTAGGCAGCGGCGGTACTTTATTTGTGTCGTCGGCAAGCGTTGCTCCACCGCCTGCAAATGGTGCTCCGGCACCGTCTGGTCCAGCAGGCCGCGGGCGTTTTGCCCCCTACAATAAGGACATGGAGTCGCGTATGATCCCGCAAATGACGATGGCGACTGAAGATTACAATCGCCTCGTCCGGATGATACAGCAGGGCGTGAAGCCTAAAATGTCTGTTGATATTCAGACGCAGTATCACGACGAAGATCTGATGGGCTACAATACGGTTGCAGAGATACCCGGAACTGATCCGACACTTAAGGCAGAACTTGTTATGCTTGGCGGACATCTCGATTCGTGGCATTCCAGCACAGGCGCGACTGACAACGCCGCCGGATGCGCCGTAGCAATGGAAGCGGCACGCATTCTGATAGCGTCGGGCCTGAAGCCGCGAAGGACGATCCGCGTCGCGTTGTGGAGCGGCGAAGAGCAAGGGCTGAACGGCTCGCGTGAATACGTTAAACAGCAATTCGGCGAGATGAAAGCCGGAAGCACCGACGGTCAGGGCACCCAGCTCGTAAAAACATCTAATTACGACAAGCTGTCTGCTTACTACAATTTAGACAACGGCACGGGCAAGATCCGCGGCGTGTATATGCAGGGTAATTCGGGGGTTAGATCGATCTTCGAAACGTGGCTAGCGCCTTTTGCCGACATGGGAGCAAGGACATTGACACTTTCGAACACCGGCGGTACCGACCACCTTTCGTTCGACCGCATCGGGCTGCCGGGTTTTCAGTTTATCCAGGACGAGATCGAATACGACACGCGGACGCACCATTCGAATCAGGACAATTACGACCGCATCCAGGCGGACGACATGAAGCAAGCCGCGACTATAATGGCCGCATTCGTTTATCAGACTGCGATGATGGATGAGAAAATACCGCGAAAGGCGGTCCGATAATTAATTGATATAATAATAAAATGCTCAAGGGGTGCATGTCACAACGACAGGTCCCTTGAGCGTTTTTTCTTTATCTTCAACGTGTCTTTGAATTAGACTACCCGGAGCGATGCAAAACATTCAATTTTATAAAAGCGTGATCGATGCACCGGGCTGTATCAGCAACGGTTGGAATCTTATTAAACCGAATTACTGGATGTACTTCGGGATGGGCGT
>JANNGV010000548.1:0-4713 GCA_031404055.1 Chloracidobacterium sp. | reverse complement strand
AACGGCGATACCGCGGCCAATGACGGCGTCTACACAGGCGATTTTACCAATACCGTCCAGCCGGGAAACTACGGTATCGCCTTTATCGCTGAGCGCTCAGCTTCAGGAGGCATGCCGGCATTCAGTCGTGAAGATTTTGCTTTAGCGACCGTCAGCCGCAGCTCTTCGACCATTGTTGGCCCATTCCGCGATTTCGGCGTGGATACCGACGGCGACACCTTCTTCAACAATCTCACTATCGAAGCTGGCGTCAACATCACCGTCGCGGGCACCTATCGCGTTTTCGGCACGCTGACGGACGCGAATGGTAATGAGCAAAGTTTCAGCGCCAAAATGGCCTTGAGCCCGGGGATCAACGCCGTTGCTCTCAAGTTTGACGGAGAAACGATCTTCAACAACCGATTGAATGGCCCATATCAATTAAGCGTGCTGCGTCTGGCCGAAGAAGATAGTTTGACGCTTGCAATTGTCGATGAGCGGAACAACGCCCATCAAACCGCCGCTTACAACTTCCGCAGCTTCCAGCATACGCCGATCTTCCTCACCGGGACCGGTTCGTCTGTCGGCCGTGACACCAACAGCAACAGCCGTTTCGACTTTCTGGACGTAACTGTCGGCGTCGAAGTGCGCCGAAGCGGTTTCTATCAGTGGTCGGCACGGCTGACCGACAGTAATGGACGGGAAATCGACTTCGTTGCGGGTTCTCGATCATTTGGTGTCGGGGCAAACAATATGGCCTTCTCTTTCGATGGCAGGGACATCGGGCGTAACGGCGTCAACGGCCCGTATTTCGTCAAAGGTTTGCTTATCTTTGGCGCGGGCGATTCGCTCATTGTTTCTGACGCCTTCACGACCGGCCCATTCCTGGCCAGCCAGTTTGAAGGATTTGTAGCCGATACCACGCCGCCGACGCTTGAAGTTTCGGTTTCACCATCGATACTAAGCCCGCCTAACCATCGACTGGTGACAATAGGGGCAAGCGTAACGGCGCAAGACAATCTCGACCCGAACCCGACGGTCGAACTTGTTTCGATCACCGCGAATGAACCGGTCAATGGTAAGGGCGACGGCAACACCGAAAGTGACATCGAGGACGCCGCCTTCGGAACAGACGACCGGGAGTTTTCATTGCGTGCCGAGCGTAGTGGTACCGGTAAGGGACGGATCTACACGATCACGTATCGGGCGCGTGACGCAGCCGGCAACGCTACGCTGGCAACCGCAACGGTCACCGTCCCACACGATAACCGTTAGTCCGAAGCTGTTACTCGAACAGGAAAGGCAGTCTGAGGCTAACTCAGGCTGCCTTTCTTGTCAGAAAATACTGGCGTCTGGCGTGCGATTCAGCGATTCTCTCGCAATTGATTTAGAATTTCGCGGATAAAGCGTGAAAGCGGCGAAAAGGCTGATGGCGGCGGGGAAGCCCGGAAATTTTGTCCTTATCCTTTCGGCTTCTGCCTTTCGAAAAGTTTGAGTGAGATAATTGAGGCGGCGAGAAGGCTAGCAGCGTATTGATAAAGGCGGATACACGACCGGAAGGAGTGCGTCTCCGTTCTACGGAGATCTCTTGCCAAAGATAAAAACCTCCGCGTGGTCATAAAGCAACATCCAATCTTCAGAAAGCGGAAAAATCGCAACGTCATCGGACGCCGGGTAACAAAAATCATTCCAATAGCTACAAAACACTTCCCAACTAACTAAAACCGCCAGATCGTTGGTCCACGAAACCACTACCTTAGAGTTCGCCAGTGGGACTTTTGATAAGAGCCATCTTTGAGCATCCTCATTTTCCACGGCGGCGGTTTCCTCGATCTTCACGAAAAACTCCGGCCTCAAGCCATTTTGATTTGAGAAAGTCAGGGAATACTGGCATAAATCACGTGCTGCTTCTTTTCTTAGCGGCTGGATGCAATTCAAAGCTTCTGACGGAAGTTCATTCCACCTGGCATCATCCCACCGCGAACGAAGTGGAAAACTTTCAAGTGGTTCATAATCTGTTTCTTCAATTTTTAGGATTTTTACCACATTGAGATTCATTCCGGTGAGACACACTCCCTACCGGTCGTGTTTCCGTCCTCTGCGTCCTACGCGATCTCTGTGTCAAGAAAATTCTTAAACGCAGAGACCGCTGAGGACGCGGAGATTATTGACCGGTCGCCATTCGCGGATCGGGTTTCGAGACCAGCTTGTATTCCTTCGGCGGTTCGGCCCCCAGCAAATTCTTCACAAAGTAGTCCCAGCGGCGGCGCATCATGTAGAGGCTGTCGGCGCCGTAACCGTGGCGAGCGTTCGGGAAAATGATCAGGTCGAAGTCCTTGTTTGCCTTGATCAAAGCATCGACGACAAGATGCGTGTTGTATGGCGGCACGTTGTCATCCATGTTGCCGTGGGCGAGCAGCAGTTTGCCCTTTAGATTTTTCGCGTATATCTGGTTGGCCTGAGCTTCGTAGTTATCTTTTCCGTCCGCCGTAGCGGTCAGCAGGCCAATGTAGCGTTCACCCCAATCATCTTCGTAGTTGCGGTTCTCATGGTTGCCGGACTCAGAAATACCGACCTTGTAGAAATCCGGATATCGGAACATCGCCGCCGCAGTTGCATAACCGCCGCCCGAGTGTCCCCAGACACCGACGCGGTCAAGATCCATATACGGATGCTTCGCGGCAAGCTGTTTCAATCCGGCGATCTGATCCTCGAGCGTGTTGTCAGCCATATTGCCATAGCAAACATCGTGAAATGATTTTGACCGGTCGGGGTTGCATGTTCCGTCTATAATGACCACGACGAAGCCCAATTCCGCCAAAGCCTGATTGTCATTACGGGCTGGCCCAAAGGCACGCGTGCCGACACCGCCGCCCTGCGGGCCGGGATAAATGTAGTTTATGACCGGATATTTTTTCGAGCGGTCGAGGTTAGATGGCGTAAACATCAAACCGTAAAGGTCCCATTTAGAATCACGCGATTTAACCGTGATCGGCGTCGGCGGTTTCCAGCCGGCCGCGGCAAGGCGTGAAATATCCGTTTTCTCCAGCGGAGCGATTTGCCGGCCCGTCATATCCCGCAGCACGGCAGTTGCGGGAACATCCGGCTTTGAATAACTATCAATAAAATATTTCCCGTCCGGCGAGATCGTGACCTGATGATGTCCGTCTTCAGGCGTCAGGAGCTTTAGGTTGCGTCCGTCGAAATCTACGCGATAAAAATGGCTAAAATATGGATCGCGTCCGGCTTCCTTTCCATTCGCCTCGAAGTACAACACTCGGTTTGCCGCGTCCATTTTCAACAACTGAGTGACAACAAAATTCCCCTTTGTGATCTGATTTTTCCGCTTTCCCGTCGTCAGGTCGTAAAGGTAAAGATGTCCCCAATCGTCGCGTTCGGAATACCATATCGCCTCATTCGTCGCGGGCAGATATTTCCAGTTTACCGCTCCTTGTCCTGATTCGTATTGCGTCGGAACGACCTCTTCGAAAACATCGCGGACACTACCGGTAGCGGCATCGGCGATGCGAAACTTGGCCTCCTTGTGGTCACGTGAGCTAGAAACGAACGCGAGCTTCGTGCCGTCGGGGCTCCACTCATTGTCATCAAAACTGCCGGAGCACGAAATGTCGTCGCAAAGCGTTCCACGGCGAGCATCCGGCGGAATATTCAGCTGTATCACCTTCGGTCGGTCCACCTCGATGATCACGCGTTCGATAACGATTATGCGTTTGTCGGCCGGCAGCGGGTATTTCCAAGCCTCAAGCTTCGGCGCCCCAACATTTGTGGTGACGAGGTACATATCGCTTACGGCTCTTTGGTCCTGCTTAAAGGTGGCAATTTTTTTGGAGTCCGGCGACCAAAGCAGTATCGGTCGGTCACTTCTTTTCCACCCGGCATTGTCCGTCGCATAGCCGTAATCCTTCATGCCATCAGTCGTAAGCTGTGTTTCTCTTCCGCTCGTGAGGTCGCGCACCCAAAGATCATAATCTTTAATGAAAGCAGCCTTCTTTCCGTCAGGTGATGTGATCGCGTTGCCGCCGCCAAAACGTCCGGGTCCGGTTGGCGCACCGGAACCCGCAACGCCGATCTTTGCGAGACTCTCGCCGACCGTTCGCGAACCGTCCACCGGGTTGATCAGGACATACTCGCTTCCGGTCGCCGTCAAAACGCGATACCAAAACTTACCGTCCGGTAAAAAAGTTGGCCGCACACCCGCCCGGTCGACAAGCGGAGCCGTGTTATAGGCAAGCATCTTTTCGGCCCGGGCGTAGTCGGCGGCAGTGAAAACCGGAGGCGTCTGTGCAAAAATGGCGGAAGCCGCGGAAAGAAAAATAAAGGCAGTGCAGAGAATTGAGTTTGTTTTCATGAGTTTTGGAGTATTTTAGTAGAAGTCGGCTGAAAAATCGAATGCAAAATTCTGAGTCCACCTTTATGCTGCTAAACAGTTGAAGCAAATTCGCGTGAAGACGGACCTCTGAATGCTAAAGGAGTAGTTAAGATGCCTAAATTTGTGATAGAACGCGATATTCCCGGTGCGGGAAACATGTCCGCGGGTGATTTGAGCGGAGCATCCGCAAAATCTTGCGACGTGCTGAACAAGCTCGGAAATGACATTCAGTGGATACACAGCTATGTAACCGGCGACAAGATCTATTGAATTTATAAGGCGCACGATGCAGACCTGATCCGTCAGCACGCCGAGTTGAGCGGCTTTCCCGACAACAAAGTCTC
>JANNGV010000547.1:0-6077 GCA_031404055.1 Chloracidobacterium sp. | reverse complement strand
CGGTTTGCTCGATCGTGTTATCGGCCCGGTTTGTGATCCGCTAAAATATCCAAAATATCCGAACGAGATCATCAAAAAAGCAATGGCCGCCATCGATGCGGCGACAGGTTTCCACGCAAGCCAACCGCTTCGCGAATCTTGCGGTTTATCCTGTAACGCGATCCTTGCACGAACTCCGTCAAAGAGATTCGGAGCCGAAACTATTCGGTCGATCTCGTCGCCGCTTAGCCGTCCTGCGGGTATCAGCTTTGCTCCGACAGCATCAAGTTCTCTATTTTGTATCTTTCGCTTATTCATCTCTCTTCCCACCAAGACGCCGTGCCCCGCGTCAAAGTTACATGTATCTTTTCAAGATCCGCCGAAGGCTGTGTTTCGCCCGCCAGGCCCGCACCTTTATCTTCGATATTGACCAGCCCATCTGCTCGGCGGCGTCGGCGATGCTCATATCCTCGGCATAAAGCATCTGCAGCAATGCCCTGTCGTCCGCCGCCAAATGCGACAAAAGCTTATCGGCAAGGTCGCGGTCGCTCACACATTCTTCATCGCTTCGGTGAATCAGGGCATCGCGGATCAGCGTCTCAGACGCCTCGATGTTATCTACAAGATCTTCGGGCCGGCGTTTTTGATTTCTAAGGATATCGAGACAGGCGTTGGCCGCGATCCGCCCGATCCAGCTTGGAAATGACAGATCGTAAACTCCGCGAAACTTCGGCAACTCGACATAGGCCTTTGCGAACGCGATTTGCAGAATCTCTTCGATCTGTTCCGGCTGCCGAAAGTATCGCGCGGCAATCAAGCCGACAAGCCGCTTATGCCGGTCAAACAAGCTTTCAAACGCCGTCTCATCGCCGGCGAGTATAAGCTCGACAAGCTGCGCATCGGTACGCACCGCAAGTACACCGACGTCCAGAGCCTCGTCCTCGGCACGATGAATTAGGGTATCGTTTTGCAAAGCTGTCGGATAAATGCTCATTCGTCCGTTAGTATATTTGAATGGCCGCTGAACGTGAAGACGCTCAGCCGCGACAAAGGGTTACAAAGTTTTTCGGCCGCGTGATGGGATTTACGCTGGAAGGCGCAGGAAGGTTTGAAAATGATCGCAAAAAAAGGGCCAATCACGACGCTTCTTTGCCTAAGCATCCTGCATGACAAGGCTATTCGTCGCCCGGCATTTTCATTCGTAAAAGCGTGCTGAATTTTGAAGTTTGAACTGGTGCAGGCGCCGGTTCGTATCCTTCGTCCGGATAACGGACCGGTCTCGCGCGGCGGGCGGCTTCGGTAACGTTGCCTATCTGCAAAACGATCATACCGTCTTCCCACTTTGCGTCATTGAAAACGACCGTATCGGCGATGTCCAGGCCGTAGAAATTGCAGAACGATTTAGCCCTTAGAAAATAGCTCTGCGAGGTGCCCTGGCGTTTTAATTCGTAAGCGTGGTCTATATCGGGTGAACTGGCTTTCAACCCGATCAGCCGGTTGGCTCGATCGTACATCAGCACAATAGCCTCCGGGCTGCCGAGCAGATCAACGGCCTTCTGATTCAGGGCAAAATTTCCCCGGGCGTTGAGCGAAACACGTATCGTATCGGCGTTAACGGTCGATTTTTGCGTAAATTCTTCCCATTGCTTTTCCATTTCACACCTCTATTCCGTGCTAGTCTGTGCAAAAGTTGTTGATATCGCACGCGTAAACGCACAATTCGCACGATTAATCCTTCTATTCGGAGCTAGTTGATGATATGCCCGAAGTTGCGGTTTTGTAAAACGGAGATGTTAAGGCTGCTCGTTACTAACAACAAGCTTGCGGCGGGCTTCGACGACCAATCCGGGGCGTTTTGATGTAACAATAATGTCCCGCTCACCGAAGTTCTCGTTCAAAGCAATTTTCGGCGTGTAGGTAACGACATACGACGAGTCGATCATTTTCGCCACAAGTGCGGTCTTATCAACCATTTCTTCCACCGTTACCGGAATGATCATTTCGCCATTCGTGTTTTCGGCAAGTTCGCTTAGCTGTTCTTCGCTCAACTCCAGATCGGCCTTGCGTGCCTTTAATGTCTTCAGCAGCTGGCGGTCCAGGTTGATGGTCGGGCCGATCTTCGGCGCCTGTCTCGCTTGGCGTACACCGTTTGGCAACCCGGCGACTACCTCATCCGGCATGGCCTTTGGCGGCGGTGTGTTTGAGATCATTTTGGTCCGCGGCTTCACGTCGTCGGCCTCCAATCGCGTGTAGCTAATTACATGCACAGTGATATCGAAAGCCAGCAAATTCCGCAGTGCCAGGGCTTTTGTTGAGCAGTCGGCGGTGCTGTCGGTCCCATCGGAGATCAATATGAGATGCTTGTTTTCGAGCGGATTTTTGTTTAGAAAGTCGGTCGACATGTCCAGAGCCTTGACGAAAGCCGAACGCTTTCCGAATTTCGTTTTGCCGATCGCGGCCAGAATATCCGACTTTTCCGTCGTCCATTCCGCAACGATCTCGGGCTTATCGCTGTATTGTAGAAGTGCTATCGAATCTTCGGGCTTCAATGCGTTGACGATGCCGCGTGCCACCTTTCGCGTCTGGTCGAGGCTCTTTACCCACCGCAGCTCGCCGCCCGTATCCATAACGATCAGAACATTTGCCGGAATTCGGCGGACGCTGCTTGCCTGATGAAGCACGTTATTTTCCGTGATCACAAGGTCCTTATCAGTCACGTTCGGGACAAATTTTCCGTCTTCGTCAAATGCGATCACGTTGAGTTTTACCTCTTCCGTCACAATCCGCACGGTATCGCCGTCTTTGTCGGGTGTCGGCGTTGGTGTCGGCTGAACACGGCCGCTCTGCGCGTTCACAAACACAGCAAATGAAAACAGCGTACCGATAATAAAACCCAGATTATTAAAACGTGTGCGAAGCATATTACCCATGAAGTTTTTGAAAAACCTGATCGAACTCTTTTGTTCTTTCTTGTTCATTTTGTTCATCTTGTTCCGTGGTTTCGCTTTTTTTACCACCGAAAAAGAGGAACAAGCACGAATAAAGACGAACCACAGAACAAGATGCGCTAAGAAGGAACAAAAAAACCTCGCTAATCGTGATCAAAAGTTATGATGATGGAATTACAATTGCGGATGCTTCTTTAGAAACTTCAGCAGATTAGCGGCGTAATCGCGAAAGTTCGGGCAGGTGATCTGATGCTCGTTCAACAACCCGTCCGCGACGCTCGTGTCGTAGGTCTGCGATACAAAGAAATAAGGCACGCCCGAATGCGGCAGACCGGTGACGGGCGGCGATATCGGTGACATCAGAAACTTCTCAACAATTGCTGGCGGCGGCCCCACGGCCGAACGCTTTCCGGTCAGATGTTCGGCGATAACGTCAAAAAGCTCTCCCGTCGTAAGCGGCTCCGGGTCCGCCAGGGCGATCGTCTTGCCCAACGCTTTTTCATCGAAGGCCAAAGCCGCAATACCGTCAACAACAAAATCAACCGGTACAAGATTTAGCTTTACATGCTTATTTCCAACATTTACGAGCCGCAGAATGCCCGGAGCTTTTTGCAGGTACTTGATCAGATAATAAATACCGTCGTATTTGGCCGTTTCACCCGTTTTAGAATCGCCGACAACAACCGATGGCCGGAATATCGTCACCGGCAGATCGGTCTTTAGCTTTTCGACCTCCGTCTCGGCCAGATATTTAGTTTCCTCGTAAAAATTGCGAAAACCAGCGTCGTGCGCCAGCTCGGTTTCGAGTATCTCGCCCCTCCGCTTACCGGCGACATAGCAGGTGGAAATATAGTTATATCGCGCAAGATGCGGCAGCGATCCGACCATATCGTTTACGTTCTTTGTCCCTTCGAAATTGACCTTGTACGCCGCGTCTTTTGCCACAGCCAGATCGTACATGGCCGCGAGATGAAATACATCGGTCGTCGTTTCTCGGACAATTTCCAGGTCTTCGACCGGCATACCGAGATCGGCCGCCGTGATATCACCCTCAATCAGCGCAAAGTTTTCCTCGGGCACTCCGGTACGGACCGCTATCTCGCTGACCGCATTTATTGATTTCTCAACAAACTGCGGCTGAACAAGCAGAAAAAACTGCACGTCCGCGCGGGCCAGCCGGGCAACCAGCCTTTCGGCAATAAAGCCGGGGAAGCCCGTCAGAAAAATTGTCCTGCTAAAACCCATATTCGCCGTCTCCATATTCTAACAGCTTGCCGCGAGCGCCGAGCATTTGCTTTGCGATCTTTTGCGGATTCCTTCTTGTTCATCATGATCCGTAGTTTTCCTTTTTTACCACCGCCATCGAAAAACATTTACACATGTGGAAAACGTATGTAAGATTCCGTTTATCAAAGGAATTATGGAAACGACGCTAACCGAACCAGATATAACCAGCGAGCTGTTATCAAAGCGTTGGTCCGTCGTTTCCTTTGAAAAATGCGAGGCGTCCGGTCTGGCGTATGCTGAGGCGATGCGGCGAATGGCTGAGCTCGATGCTCAACGCATGACCGGGCTTTGTATCGTCACCGACGACGCCGCCGCTCGCATCAATAGCGTCCTAAGCGATTAGAAAATGCTCCGTTTTTGTTCTTATTGTTCGTGCCTGTTCCTCTTTTTCGGTGGTAAAAAAAAGCGAAACCACGGACCAAGATGAATTAGAAGGAACAATAAGGATTCGATCAGGATTGATAAAACAGGTTTTTCAAAATGTACCGGAATGCTACGTTTTGTTCCTCTTATTTTGTTCCTCTTATTCGTGCTTATTCCTCTTTTTCGGTGGTAAAAAAAGCGAAACCACGGACCAAGATGAACAAGAAGGAACAAGAAAGAACAAGAAGGATTCGAGCAGAAATCTGGCTTCCACCTGTTTAGAATTCCAGAATGACCTTGCCGAAGCTTTGGTTTGATTCGAGATACCCATGTGCCTCGCAAACGCTTTCAGCCGGATAAACTTTATCTATATTCGGCCTGACCGTGCCGCTGGCAAGTAGCGGAACGACCTCTTCAGAAAACCTTCGCGTTGCTTCGGCCTTTTCTTCAATTGAGCGGCCGCGTAAAACGGTGCCGATTATCCGCAGACGCTTTCGCAGGGCGACGGCAAGATCTATTTCCGACAATGTGCCGGAAGTCAGCCCGACCAGCATTAACCTGCCTTTTGCGGCAAGGCTGTCGAGATTTTCCTGAAAATACGCCCCGCCGACAAGATCAAGTATGACGTCAACGCCGCAGCCCTGTGTTTTTGTTTTTAGTATTGTCGAAAACTCCGCGCTCTCGCCCGTCAATATCGCTTCATCAAGCCCGAATTCCCGCGACCGATCCAGTTTATCCGCCGTCCGCGACGTCCCGACCGTTTTGGCCCCGTTCGCCTTCGCAAGCTGAATTGCCGCAAGGCCAACGCCGGACCCGACCGCGTGAACAAGCAGCGTTTCGCCGGCCTTTAGTTCGGCTTGCGTAAATACGGCATCGTGAGCCGTAATGTACGCCTCCGGAATGGCCGCCGCTTCGGTGAAGCTGAGATTATCCGGTATTCTTGCCAACAGAGCGGATTCGATGAGCAGCAATTCAGCTTGGGCCTCGCCGGCGGTGATCCCGAATACGCGGTCACCTGACTTCCATCCGTTGACAGTCTCGCCCGTCTCAACGATCACACCGGCAAATTCGAGCCCCGGAATATTTGGCGAACAACCGGGAGGAGGCGGGTAATGCCCGCGACGCTGAAGCAGGTCGGCGCGATTAAGACCGGCGGCCTTGACGCGAATCATAACTTGCGTTCCCGTCGGCTTTGGCGGATCGGCAACCTCCCTGATCTCAAGATTTTCCGGCCCGCCGAATGTTTTTATATAAACCGCTTTCATGAAAGGTAAGAGTTACGCCTTTAGGCGTGATTGTGCCGCTAAGGATCACGCCCAAAGGCGTAACTCTTACTTCCGCAGCCTTGCTTCTATATTGTTTGCCTTTAGCGAATTGCCCGTCGCGCGCTGCAGATCGGAGATCGATTTATTTAGCTCGGTCTGGGCGCGAAGCTCGTTGCTGCGGGCGGTTGTCAAAGCCGTCTGCCGTTCGAGCACCTTATAGATGTCCGACTGTCCG
>JANNGV010000546.1:0-7739 GCA_031404055.1 Chloracidobacterium sp. | reverse complement strand
ATAACCAACGGAAAGGAGCGTGAGCGATCACGCTCCTTTTTCTTTTTTGCCTCAAAGTTAACTTGTGTGAAGCCGGACCCCAAATGGCAAATCCTTTTTTAATGTGCGGAAGGAAAATAGCACCTTGTTAGAGACCGCGGGCAAATGTTCACCCCAACATGTGTAGTTGTTCGATCTCCGGAAGCCTCGCTCAGAAAGGTTATCACTCGAATTCAGCCAGTTAATAACAATCATCCTGGTACGAGCGGGAAAAGAGACCAATAGAATGATTTAGACGAGTGATACTGCTAAAAAAGCTCGGATATACGTTAAGGAAATTCTAAAGAGATTTTGGTTTTTGAGATGAGCCGACTACATAGCTATCGCGGGAGCGAAGCACTAGATTTGGCCGATTAACGCGGACTTTAATTTGTTTTCTTTGTCCGGGCTTACCAGTCTCAGTTGGGATATAACCGATATTGTATTGCCTGCGAAGTTCTTCAGCGATACCTTCGAATGCAGCGGTTAAACCACCGGGCGTAGCTTCAGGGCGGAAAACACGGCCGCCCGTATAGTCAGCAAGATCGTTTAGATATTTTTTTCCGAGGGCATAATCCTGAGGCCGCGTACCGATCGGGTTCAGAATGCGGCCGCCGGGAAAAGTCGAGCCTGTTCCAACCCCGTTGTTCGCGAAAGTGTTGTAGTAGATAGGAAAAATGAGAGCGTCCGCTTCTTCGGCCATGCCCAGTGTAGAATCGTATCCGGCATCTGTCGATGTTGTGTCCACGCCATCGGTGAATAAAACGACCGCTTTGCGTCCCTCGATCTTACTGAGGCGTTTTCGTAGCGAAAAATCGACCGCTTCATAGAGGGATGTTCCGTAACCAAAATCTGCTTTACCGATCGCCTTATAGATCCTTGACCTGTCCCCAGTCACTTCGGTAAGGACGTGAATATTTTCATCGAACTCGATCACCATCACTTTGTCCTGGGCTTTAAGCTGATCGACAAATGCAATTGCCGCTTGTCTTATCTCGTCGATCTTATACTCCGTCGAAGGGCTCGTATCAATGAGGAGGATTACTGTAAACGGTTTGTCGGTCGTTCCAAAATAGGCGATCTCCTGTTCCTTTCCGTCTTCAAAGATCTTGAAATCGGACTGTCTCAGGTTTGGAATATAAAGCCCGTTGCGGTCGAAAACCGAAACCGGTATTGTAATCAGATTTGTATCGACTGAAAGAATTTCCTCGCCATTTTCGATTTGAGTTTGCGCGACACCATCACCGGTTGTCCCGTTTGGCGCCGCTTCTTTCGTCGCTGATCCTGAAACACCGCGAAATGACGGGGATAAAGTTGTTGTCCGCCGCCTATTCGGTGTCGATTCAGAATAATCCGGAACGTCCTCGACAACTATCGGCGATGGCGAGGGAAAAGGCTGTATTTTTCGACCCGATTGAGCATTGATGGCCGACACCGCCGCAAGGATGAACAATGAAACCGACGGAAGTTTAACCATAAGTAATTTTCCAGTACCAATAAACTTTGTTCGATTTAGATGCCCAAAAATCACAATATGCTTGCTTTTTATTACAAAAAATCGATTAGTGTGACAATGCTAAACACCGACATTATTGCGACAACAAACCAACCGGCGATTTGTAGAATCAGCGGGTGCGAATATTCGCCTACAATGCTGCGTTTCCTGGATGCTAGGAGCACTAGCCCAAGGCCAACCGGCAGTATAAATCCGTTAATAGTGCCAGCCCAGATCAGTACGGATACCGGACGCCCAACAAGCAGGAATATTATTGTGGAGAGGATGATAAATCCAACAATCACAAGGTTGCTGCGATTTTCGATCTTTGTATTTAGCGTTTTGATAAATGAAACCGATGTGTATGCTGCACCGATTACCGATGTGATGGCCGCCGACCACATCACAATCCCAAATATTCGAAACCCGAAAGACCCAGCGGCATTCTGAAATACTGAAGCTGGCGGATTGGCGTCGTCGATTGTCATACCCATTGCGATAACGCCGAAAGACGCCAGGAACAGAAGGAATCGAATCACAGCCGTCAACATTATTCCTGTAACCGCGCTTCGGTTTACCTCAGGCATAGCTTCCTGACCCGAAATGCCAGCGTCGATCAGCCGGTGGGCGCCGGCAAATGTTATGTATCCGCCGACGGTCCCGCCGACAAGCGTGACGATCGCCCGAGCGTCGATTTGTTCGGGAATGATTGTTCGATAGGCGGCTTCGAGAAGTGGAGGATGCGAGGCGAAAACGACGTAAACGATCAGGGCGATCATTACCATACCGAGTAGTTTGACGACCAGATCCATCGCTTTTCCCGCTTCTTTAACCAGAAAGATCGCGATTCCAATAGCGGCACTGATTACAGCCCCGGTCTCTACCGGGATACCGAAAAGCACATTCAGCCCCAGTCCGCAGCCGGCAATGTTGCCGATGTTGAAAATCAATCCGCCAAAGCCGATCAATATTGCGAGCACATACCCGCTTCCTCTAATTGTTTCATTTGCGACATCTTGCCCGCGTTTGCCGCTTACGGTCAAGACCCGCCAAATATTGAGCTGAGCGAAAATATCGAGAATAACGGATAGCAGAATTACAAAGCCGAAGCTTGCCAAAAGCTGTTTTGTAAAAACAGTGGTTTGCGTTAGAAATCCGGGCCCGACGGCCGAAGTCGCCATTAGGAAGGCGGCACCAAGGATCGCGGATGATGTCGAGGATTTTTTCATCAGTGGACCACAGCGTCAGGCATGCGGTGGCGATATAGAAATGCCGTTTTCGACCAGGATCTTCCTTATTGCCTGGGCAAATTCGACGGCATGTTCGGCGTCGCCATGGATGCAGATCGTTTCTGCTTTAACAGTGATAATTTCGTTATCGATTGTTTCGACCGCCTGATCTTTAACCATTTGTAAGGCCTGTGCCGCAGCATTCTCCGAAGTTCTTATTAGTGCACCCGCAATTGTTCTCGGTGTAAGGGTGCCATCGCGCTGGTAAGTCCGGTCCGCGAATGCTTCAGAAGCAGTTCGTAAGCCAAGTTTTGAAGCCTCCGAAATAAGGAAGCTGCCGGAAAGGCCATAGACGATTAGGTTCTTATCGATCCTCTGAATTGCTTTTGCAATCGACGCGGCCAGATCTGCATCTTTTGCGGCCTGATTGTATAGAGCACCGTGAGGTTTTACGTGACTTAGCCTCGTGCCCGACGCCTCGCAGATTCCCTTTAGGGCGGCAACCTGATAAATCACGATATCGAATACTTCCTGATGAGACAGCGCCATGTTTCGCCGGCCAAATCCCTGCAAATCGGGATAGCTCGGATGTGCACCAATCGCCACGCCTTTTTCTGCGGCGATCTCGACCGTTTTTCGCATGGTTGAAGCATCGCCCGCGTGAAAACCGCAAGCGATATTTGCCGAAGAGACACAGTCCATCAGTGCGGCGTCGCTGCCCATCGTCCAGGCACCGAAACTTTCGCCCATATCGCAGTTAATATCGACGGAAATCATAGTTATCCGAGCAAGGTTAACATAGGTCTTTACCAATAACGACCGAACCCACAGCCGATCCGGAGACGTTGAAGGTCGCGTTCGAGTTGCATTGAAACTCTCTCAGCCTTATCAACGTCGATCAACTTGAACGCTACTTTGTCGTTCGGCCCGAGTTGGGCCAGAAGCGGCAGATCTACCGATATAACATTTGCAATCCGTGGATATCCGCCCGATGTCTGATGATCTGCCATCAGAACGATCAATTGGCCGACAGGCAAAAGCTGAATCGTGCCAAACGAAACGGCTGCGGAAACCATTTCGGTTGAATCGATCGACTTGAAGACCGGTCCATCTAAACGAAATCCCATTCGATTTGAATCGTTGGTGATAACAAAATTTTCTTCGACTAGAGCCTGCCGATCCGCTGCAGTAAGGTAATTGAATTCGCCTCCGGCGACGATGCGGACGGTCGGGAAGCCGCTGTAAATCGGGAGGATTGCATTTGCGATCGTCCGACCGGGAACGTCAAGATGAGGCTCGGCATATTCGATCTGATCACCTTTTCTTAATCTCAGATCGTGAAATGTCCCAGCGATTCCACGTGATTCAGAATTCTTCGGAGGTGCGTTTGTGAAACCGCCCTCTACAGCCAGATAACATCGATTGCCGCGAATCTTTCTTTCAAATCTTAGAACAGTGGCTTCTTTGGCCGGAAGACACCGCCAATTTTCGACATATTCGCCATCTAACGACGCGTTAAAATCAGCACCGCCCAAGGCAAAAGTACAGGCTTTCTCGAAAACGATTTCGCTGGCGGGAAAGTGCATTTCGATAACGGACTGGTCGTCGTCATTTCCGAGAATTAAATTGATAAGCCTGGCCGCCGTGCGGTCCATCGGCCCTTTCGGATTGATGCCGAAACGCTGAAGCCCGTAGTTGCTGAGACTTTGAACAGTGGTGAAAATCCCTTCTTTTCGTATCAGAAGACTCATCTTAACAATGTTGTCTAACCGGCGGCAATATCGACGAAACGCACCGTGTCGCCAGGATGAAAAAAGCAGGGAGACGCGTCGTCCGATGTTAGTAATTCGAGGTCTGTACGCCCGATGATCTGCCAGCCGCCGGGTGATTCGTATGGATAGATGCCGGTTTGCTGTCCCGCGATTCCGACACTGCCTTTGGGAACGGTCAGCCGCGGCGATGTCTTTCTGGGCACGGCAATCCGTTCATCGACAATACCCATGTATGCGAAGCCCGGCAGAAAGCCGAGCATATAGACTCTGTACGTTTTGGCAAGAAAGAGCTCAATGATCTCATTTACTGACAATCCGCTGCTCTCGGCGATGAAGCGCAGATCAAGAGCATCGTCTTCTCGAAAGCTGACCGGTACCTCCCTAAGCCGGGAAGCAACCTTCTGAGCGGGGTCATGATCCGTTAGCGAATTTTCAACCAGCAGCTTTATGAAATCAAAAGCGGTTGATTTGTGATCAAGTGCCTGACGAACTTCGTGAAGTTTGTAGAAAATAGTCGCCGAGGCAATAGCGGGGACGGCTTCGACAAATCCGGGGAACCGGTTCTTTTCAAAATAGGCGGCTAGATGCATGGCGGCATCGTTAAGCGGCTCCGATATCTCGTTGCCAAACTCGACGGTTACGGCATTTTCGCCAAGCGGAAAGATTCGCGTTGGTCGCATAACAAAAGGCGTCTTTATTATCTGGTTCGCTGTTTAGGGTCGAGATATTCGCGGAGGCCGTCTCCGATGAAATTGAACGCAAGCACGGTCAGAGCGATAGCGATGCCCGGAACGAAAAGCACGTGCGGGTAAACGGCAAAGTAATTGCGGGCATCATCTATCATCGAACCCCAACTCGGAGCAGGCGGCGGAATGCCGAGGCCGAGAAATGACAATGACGCCTCGGACAAAACGGCACCGGCCATTCCGAGCGACGCCTGGACGATCAGAGGCTGGATCGCGTTCGGCATGATATGCGAAAAAAGTATCCGCATATTGCTTGCACCGAGAGCTTTTGCGGCTTGAACAAAATCGTATTCGCGGACCTTCAGCACCTGTCCACGCATAACTCTCGCGTAACCAACCCAACCGATTATGCACAATGCCAGGATTAATTTTCCCAAACCCGCGCCGAGAAAAGCGACGAGGGCGATGGCCAGTAAAAGGCCGGGAAATGCAAGAAATACGTTGAAGACATAACCGGATAGAAATTTGTCGACGAAACCACCGTAAAATCCCGAAATAGCCCCGATAAAAATGCCGAACAATCCAGATACTGCCACTACGGTTATGCCGACTTGCAACGAGATTCTGGCCCCATAAACGACCCGCGAGAAAACGTCCCGACCAAGTCCGTCGGTCCCCAGCCAATTTTCGGCAGAGGGCGATTTAAACCGCATCTCAATATTCTGAGCATTCTCGTCATGAGTCGCGATAAATGGGGCGAATACGGCCGTCAGTATGACGACTGTCGCTATCGCAATGCCGATGTAAGTGAGTCGATTCAAGTTAGTCTAATTCGAGGGTCCAAACGCCGATAAACAAAATCTGTAAGCGTATTTGCAATGATATAGGTAACGCTGATAACGAGAACGCAGCCCTGGACAAGTCGGTAGTCGCGTTTAGCAATGCCGTCTTCGAGAAGCAGGAGTCCGAGGCCCTGCCAGCTAAATATTTTTTCGGTAATGATCGCTCCGGCAAGCAAAACACCGAGCTGCAGGCCGAGAATTGTCACTACGGGGATAAGGCCGTTCTTGAGAACATGCTTATAGACTACCTTTCGTTCGCTAAGGCCTTTAGCGCGTGCCGTGCGCACGTAATCCTCGCCAAGCTCTTCGATAACGCTTGAACGCACCATACGCGTTAATATAGCCGAGAGAGCGGCACCGAGCGTTACGGCAGGCAGAATAATGTCTTCGGGATAGAAACTGCCCGTGGGCGAAAACCAGCCAAGTTTAACGGCGAATATATAGACGAGAAACGGCCCGATCACGAACGTAGGCAGCGATATGCCGAGCAGGGCGACGAACGAGGAGACGTTGTCGAGAAGCTCGTTTTTATTCGTGCCGGCGAGTACGCCGAGCGGAATCGCGATACTGACCGCGACAAGCATGGCAGCCAGGGCTAGTTTGATCGTTGCCGGATACCGCTCAAGAATCATATCCAAAACGGGCCGGTCGGTCCGAAAAGATTTACCCAGATCACCTTGCAGCAGGCCGATCCAGTAATCGGAATAGCGGTTATTCATTCCGTTCCAGGCAAAGCCGGATTCGGAACCGTAAGAAAAAAAGAAGGCGGGGCGGTCGAGGCCGTGTTTTTGATTAAAATTTGCTATCTGCTCGGCAGTTGCCGTTTCGCCCAAAATCGTCGTCGCCGGTGAGCCGGGGACAAGCTCAATAAGGAGCGTCACCAGCGAAACAACGGTCCAGATGACCAAGAGGATCAGGGCCAGTTGGCGGGCAAGATTTAGAAATTTGTATTTCATGCAAACGGAGCGGGCAGGTGAATTTTATAATTTTGCACGGGATATAACAAACATGGGCGTGGGTCGAGGTGTTTCGTTCCAGCGAGCGTGGAACACGTGGAACAGGTGGAACGCGACAATTTCTGACCAATGCAGAAATGTGATAGTTTTCGAATTGGTGTGGGCTACGGTAGGCTTTCGTGCTTCGCACTCATGCAGGCATGGGTGCCTGCGTTCCCAAAGCGCAGCCCGTATGGATCGCGGCAATTCCGCCAGTCAGATTTTTGTATTCAACATTAGAAAAGCCTGTCCGCTGCATCATTTCGACGAGTTTTTTCTGATCGGGAAATTTGGAAACCGAATCCGGCAGGTACTCGTAAGCTCCGCGCGAGCCGCTTATCATGCCGCCTATACGCGGAAGAATTTGGGTGAAATATAGATTAAAAAGGGCCTTGAAGCCTGGAACCAGGGGAGCGGAAAACTCGAGTACGGCCAGCTTTCCGCCGGGCTTCAGAATTCGTCTCAGTTCGCGCAGACCGTCTTCAAAATTCGACAAATTGCGGAGACCGAAGGCAATCGTGACGGCGTCGAAACTTTCGTCGGCAAATGACAACTGCATCGCGTCGGCTTCGACGTAGGGGACGGAAAGCGAGAGCTTTGCCGTCTTTTCGTTTGCGATCGCAAGCATCGGGCGGCAAAAATCCGTGCCGATAATTCTGGCTTTTGCTTGCTTTTGAAGCTCCAGGGAAAGGTCGCCGGTTC
>JANNGV010000545.1:0-3845 GCA_031404055.1 Chloracidobacterium sp. | reverse complement strand
AACTTTTCGTTCGGCATCGAACGCGCTTAAAGTGAAGTTCGCGGGGAACGTGGAGATCGGCAAAGACATACTGTCTCAATTGGCGTACGTGGTGCCTCGTCGGAAATACAGTTTGCGAGTATTTCTGCTTTCAACGGATTTGGTTTCGGCCGGACTACCCGCGATAGCGGTGAGCGATGGCTCAACGAACGAATTACTCGGCAGGTCGACGGAGTTTCAAACCACAGCCGGTAAATGGGTCGAATACAAGTGCGAGTTTGTCACAAGGAAAGTTCCCGTCGTCCGAATAAGTCTGCAACGTATCAAATGCGATACCACCCCATGCCCAATATTCGGGGATCTATTCCTTGACGATTTCTCTCTTACAGAAACCGAAAATGCCGACCTGTGATGCAAAGAACCGCTGAAAGCTGCGTATTGCATTGTTCGTTTTCTGGTTGATCGATCCATCGGGATGTAGTAAAAACCCGGACCGCAATGAATGTAATGCTGCGTATTCGGGCTTTGCCCAGAGTTCGTAAAGATAACGAAACATCGCCTGGATAACCAGTACGTCACCAGGATTGTTCGTCCCGCCCACCCCAACCGTGTCAAACACATTGAGTCCATACTCAGTATTACCGTCGATTGAAATCTGATCTCTTCTTGGCATTTCTCCTCCTCCTACCAACCGCAATAACACGTACGAATAGACTTCAGAGATTAACCAACCTGGACGCCGCCGCCGATCTCTAGGTGAATTTCCAGGTAATTCGCTTTCCGTCCGCCTGGTATATTGGAAAAATCTCTTGGCACGTTGAAAAGATTCTTAACGGTGTAGTACGTGGCCGTCCTAATGGGGGTGAAAGTGACGCTGTTTTCATCCTTAAACGTTTTGATAGAGACTTTGTCAAAGCTCAAACCCGTTCCAAAAACACTTTGTGTATTGATTGGAATCGCGATTATAAGTAAATTTCCGAGACGCCGAAGGCCCGACTCCGCATTCTCGGTGCTAAAGTCTGCGTCGGGTGACTTTTCCGATGTCCAGCTTCCGAGCTTCTCCGGCCATTTTCCCCACTTCCATGCCCACACGTTCCCTTCGACAGGTCGTGAATTTCCGTTCCAAACTTCAAATTTAAGTACATTGCTCATTGTCTGACTCCTTTTCGTTGAATTAACCGGCTTTATTTCGTTGTCGAGAGATCCCCAATTCCTGGCATTTCCACCCGGCCATGATCAGTGCATGATTTCGTATCCGAGAGCAAGATATTGTGCTAAAATTGCTCGCAACGTCTTCGTGACCCACACATTAGTTTTCTTTTGCCGAAAATGTCCTTAGATTTCGCGTAAAGAAACCTTAGAAAAATATTAGAGGCTGTATGTCATTGGAAATGCAGAACTTCGAGTTTGGTGAGTTCTTTCTCGATACGCAGGAGAAAGTTTTACTACGGAACGAGAAACCTCTTGCGATCACTCCAAAAGCCTTCCTGCTGCTTCAAACTTTGGTTGAAAATCATGGACGTATACTCCCAAAAGACCACCTGATGGAGACGGTCTGGGCTAATAGCTTTGTTGAAGAAGGCAATCTGACTTTCACGATGAACGCTGTTCGGAAAGCCTTGGCCGACGATCGGAACCATCCGCGTTTTGTAGAAACCGTCCCGAAACGTGGATACCGTTTTATCGCACCGGTCGTTGAACATGAAAAAGGCATGTCGTCTAAAGGCTCCGTTGAATCAGCATTGCCAGGAAAATCTGCCTCTCTTCGCCTGCCCAAATACCTTCTCGCGGTTCTTTCCGTATTTGTCATCGGCCTGCTGGCGACAGGATTTTGGTTCGCGACAAGCAGCGGTCTTGGACCGGATGCTCCGATCTTGGCTGCCGCGTTCAGTGCGGAGAAATTACCAACCTCTGGCAACAGCGAATTTGCCGTTATTTCGCCCGATGGAAAATATGCCGCTTATACTGACGAGTCGGGAGGAAAGCGTAGTGTTTGGCTGCGACAACTTGATAGTGCTGAGAATATTCAGATTGTTGCTCCGTCCGACGATGTTTACTTTGGACTGACTTTCTCTAATAGTGGCGAGTCGCTTTTTTTTGTTAGAAAACCGACTGTGGGACATGCTCTTCCCGCTCTTTACAAGATCGGCCTTATTGGAGGGGTTCCCGCAAAACTCCTGGAAAATGTTATTCGCCCGGTAAGTCTTTCACCTGACGATAAAAGGATCTCTTTTATTCGGTGCATGTACCGGCAGAACGATTTTTGCTCTTTGAACATTGCCGATGTTAGCGGCGCTAACGAGCAAAGGCTTTTCGCTACGCGGAGTGGTGTTCATATACATGAAAGCCGATTCTCGCCCGATGGCAAGACCATCGCATTTGGCTGGGGACTAACTAAAAACGATAAAAACGACTTTCGGATATCCGAGCTAAATATCGAGACCGGGTCCGAGACGGAGTTATTTACGGAGCGTTTTTTTGATATACGAGATCAGGAATGGCTGCCAAACGGCGAGGGTCTGCTCTTCTCTGCAAACGACTACTCAGACGGCAAAGCCGCGATATGGATTGCCTCAAAGGAAAACAGAAAGATAAACCTATTGACCAGGGACACCGCAAGTTATTCTAGAATAAGCCTCGATAGAACGGGAAGCCGAATGATCGCGGTGCAGCGAGAACCGGATTTTAAGATCAATATACTGGAAGACGGTCAGATCAAAGCCCTTGCAACCGCGAGTGATCTAACATTTTCGAACAGCGGCAAAATCGTTTATTCAACATTTGACGGTGAGATCTGGACGGTAAATCAAGGCGGCGACGAGCAACGCCAACTGACAAACAACCCCTACGCTGAAAGTTCACCACGTGTCTCCAGAGATGGGCGAACCATCTACTTCTCTTCGAATGAAGGCGGCAATAGGCATGTTTGGCGTATGAATACCGACGGGACTGACCGAAAACAAGTTACAAGCTCTATCGGGGGTTATCCCGAATCAATAACGCCGGATGGGCAATTTATCTATTATATTTCAGCTGCGGATGATCGGGTTTATAAAGTTTCAACGGATGGTCATGAAACGCCTTTCCACGATAAAAAGCTTCAAAGACCCGCCGTTTCACCCGATGGGAATTTGGTAGCGTATTTTTTTCTCGACCGCGATCGAAGTTTCAAGATCGCGGTAATGAGGGCCGCAGACAAAGAAATAATTAAGACCTTCAAGTACGGCGACGGCAATTCATTTGCTCTGAGGCTCGCTTGGTCGTCAGACAGCAAAACTTTGAATTATGTCGCCGATTCGAACGGACGTAATTTTCTCTGGCAACAGTCAATAGACGAAGAAAAGCCGCGTTTAATTGCAGACCTTGGCGGGGAAGAGATCAAATATTTAGCGATATCTCCGGCCGATAACACATACGGTTTCGTTCGCGGCAAATGGACCTTTGACGTTGCCCTGTTGAGCGGGCTTAAGTAACTGACAATTAAATCGTGTACGAGTTCAACAATTCATAGTGTCGCGCTTACCGAAATAGCTGTTAAAAACTCGGTCAGCAAGATTGATCTAGCGGGATCTTTTTGGGTGAGACGCTTTGTTAGATGGGGACTTTTTCTTCGCGTTAGATTTGAGGTATTGCTCCAGATCAACCACATCGCCCGTACCAAGATCAACGACAGACTTGATGAATGGGTCCGTGTCTCGTGGCAATTTACCTTTAGGTAGCAGGTTGTCGAGCGTGCCGCAGAAATTTGTAGAAAGTGCGTGTTTACTCAGCATACGCACATTATAACACCGACCGCCGCTAAATAAGCAAATATTGGTCTACCCATAAAGCGCGGGTTTTCCTTGACATGGAACGATCGTTTCATT
>JANNGV010000544.1:0-4732 GCA_031404055.1 Chloracidobacterium sp. | reverse complement strand
ACATGGCCGCCGTCGCCGATGAGCATTGCCCGCACGTCCTCTCGGTTCCACGGAAGAAAACCAAAAGGCATATACGGAGCGCACGGGTCGAAATATTTCCATTCGGTGCCGATCTTTACAGCAATGCCCGACATTTGTACAAAGCCGCTGAACGGATACTTCTCCGGATTGAAAAAATTATCACTTCGATCACCGGCGAGAATTACATTTGTTTCAAATCCGGCCGCCTTGGCCAACGCAGCAAAAAGCATGTCCAGGTGAAACGAATTTCCCATGCCGCGTTTAAGCGCGTCATCGGCATCCTTTACATCCAGGTCCTCGATCTGCTCTTCGGTAAGGTTGCGGTCAAAGGCAACATTTCGCATCCGCTTTTGAATAAAGTCGTAGATGCGGCGAACCTTTTCCTCGTCGGATATGGCTCCGGAGGTAAGCTCTGCGGCCTTTGCCTTGACCTCTTTATTGGGTTTCGCCAGTTTAGATAGTCCAAGCTCCCAATTGCGGCTGAGAAAAACCCACTGGAGCAAAGACCCTAAATTACGGTATGAAAGGTAAACCCACCGGCGGACCTCGTCATCGGGCGGCATATACGGCTCATCCTTATAGGCCGGCACGTTAGTCATGGTTCCGACGCGAAACCCCTTTTGATCTTCGAGAAAACGGGTTTCCTGCATGTTGTAGGAATTAAAAGCGAGCGAGGCGTCGGACTGCGGGCGAACGTAATACGACACCCGCTGCATTGGTATATCACGCTGAAAGATCAGGCGTTCGCCGCCGGCACTGTCGTTCTTGATCGTTTCGCGGTATTGATATTCGACGATCACTCCCGGCTCAATGCCAGGCACGGCGAAAGATTTCGCCAGCACACGCTGCTTGCCTGCCTTTGCGATCTCACGCTCGAAAATATCACCGGGTTTGAGTTCGACGATCGAGCCATCGGGCCGGATAACGCGTGCGGCCACGTTCTCGACCTTTTTCCCTTTCATAAAGGGAATATCCATTTTGCTGAACCGTTCGCGGCCGCGCTCCGTAAAAATTTTGACGCGGACGTAGTGATTATAAGAGAGTTTATTTGCTTTCTTGTCGTCCAGCCGCACTTCCCAGAAGATAGCTTCGGCATCGGCATCCGGTTCGACCAATGGCGTTTTCATCTGCAATTCGGCAGGAGTAATCGGCCGCCAAATAATCGGATCATCGCCGCCGACGGCAAATGCCGAGGTCAGCGTCAAAGCGAGCATCGTAATGCCAGCCAGAATGTAAAAGCTATTTCTTTGGGAGAATATAGGAGGTTTCATATTATCTAACCTGATTCCCGCGCCGGAGCATCTTTCGGCATAGTCCGACGCCAGACTCTTGTTATTGCACCTGTTTGACCGTGAGGATATGGGTGTCTGCTTTGTTAAAAGCATCAAAAAGTGCCTTGATCGGCTTATAAGTTTCTGCCGTGAATAAAGTAAATCCGTTGTTGCCGAAAAAAAACTTGCGTCTATAGGTGACGACGTTTTTGGCCTTCTCGATCCCGATCGTTATTTTAAGCGAACCTATCTTCGACGGATCGGCTATCTCGCCCGGAGCGTCCGCACTGTCAAGTTCGAAGCCTTTCGGCAGCGTGATTTCGACGTGATCTTCTTCGGCCCACGGATGATGGAAAAAGATCGAATATTTTCGCGTTGCGGTTGAAAACAAAGGCGAAGAACCCGATTCAAAAAATCCCGGCTGCAGGAATATTCGTTTACCGGTCTTCTGAGCATAGTTCGGAATGACGACTTTGTAGCGGTAAACGAACGGTTTTTCGGGATCAGAAACATTCTCGATCGAGATGGCGGAAACCTCGGCCGTGCTCAGACTTTGTTTTATGGATTCCTTGAGCGTTTCTTCCTGTTTATTAGGAGAGTCTTTATAATTTTCAAGCTTATGCTCGGTTGCCAAATGACCGTTGTATTCGATATCAACGGTTCCTGAAAGAGTGCCGTCCTCGGACAGGATGAATTTGCCCGATCGTTTTGCGAGAGATTGCTGCGGCGCCGAGTAGGGCGTTTCCGTCGTAATATAATCTTTGTATCCGAGAAGCAGTACCGACGTCGCCTCCTCATTCCAGGCAAGCATACCGAGCGGGACGAATTTGTCGCCCGGCGAATAATATTTCCAGCCGCCGTTGATCTTTACGGCGACCGATGAAAAGTGAACGAAAGATACGTGGGCCTGGCTCGGATCGAAAAACTTTTCACTGCGGTCGCCGCCGAAGGCAAGCCGCGTTTCATATCCGAGCGACGTGGCTAGCGAGGCAAAAAGCTCGTTAATGTCATTGCTCGTGCCCTGCAGCTTCTTATACGTGTCGCCGGTCGATTTATTCGGCTTTATCTCTTCCTTCTGCTCTTCGGTCAAACGCGTATCGTAAGTGATATTGTTTATTTTCGTTTTACAGAATTCATACAATTTCGCCATCTGCTCTTCGGGAGCCGTGGCACCGCCCGCGATCGTAGCGGCGGCGGCCTTTAGGTCTTTGCCGGGCTTGAGCGTGTCCTTGATGTCCCAGGTACGAACAATGTACCCGCCAGTCCGTGACCAAAAATCGCTCGCCGACCCGTTCTTGGCGTCCTGCGTGTAATAGAGAAGCAGCCACGAGCGAATTTCGTCCTCGGGCGGCATTTGCGGCTCTGCCTTTATGGCCGGTACATTCTCCATCGCCGCCTTGTAAAAGCCGTTCTTATCCTTGACGAACTTATTATCGGACATGTTAAACGTCAGATATCTGGCGTTCAATGCCGGCTTAAAATAATAGGCAATGTTTTTAATAGGCACGTCATGCTGAAAAGTCATTCGCATGTCTTCAGCCGAGCCGAAGGCGTAAACTTCCTGATAACGGTATTCGACCATTACGCCCGGTTCGATATTAGGCACCGCAAACGATTTTGCCCGCACTTTTATCTTGTCGGTTTTCGCGATCTCGCGGTCGAAAACATCGTTTTTTGCAAGCTCTACAATAGAACCATCCGGCTTGATAACGCGAGCCATTATCTCCTTTATTTTTATGCCTTTACGAAATGGAATATCAACCTTGCTGTATTTTTCGCGGCCGCGTTCGGTGAAGATCTTTACGCGGACATAATGCTTCATCACCAGATTTTCGGTGCTATCATCAACACGGATCTCCCAAAACATTACTTCGGCGTCAGCGTCCACTTCAACGACGGGTGTTTTAGCGGAAAGCTCAGCGGGTGTGACCGGGCGCCAGCCTTTGTCCTGGGCGTTGACGGCCGCTGTGATCGAGAAGAGCACAGACAAGCTCAAAAGCACAAAATACGACCTGCCGATAAAAAACGACCTCATAAAAAACCTCTTTTCTTTATTCTAATACGGGATGAGCGGGTGAAAATCTTTCTCTCGGCGGCGGGCCACCGGAAAAATCATAAGTTCGACTTATGATCTTACAAAAGTTCGGGACGAAAAGCAAAGATTTTTTCCCAAAGATTAGAAAAGTGACAGTTGTGATATAATTCGCCAATTCCACAGCATTTATATAGATTTCGTTTATCAGGAGAAGATCAATGTCAGTTGATTACACTAAGGTACAAGAATTGTTGGGGCCGGACGCGGAAACCCTGTTAAATCACGTTTCCAAAACGATTCCGAAGGAGAATCTGCAGCTGCCGGGCGGCGATTTTGTCGATCGCGTGTGGATGGATTCGGACCGAAGCCCTTGCGTGCTGCGAAGCCTTCAGACCTTGACCGACCACGGGCGTTTGGCCGGGACCGGATATCTTTCGATTCTGCCGGTTGATCAGGGCATAGAACATGCAGCCGGGGCAAGTTTTGCACCGAATCCGCAGTATTTCGATCCGGCGAACATCGTCAAACTCGCGATTGAAGGCGGCTGCAACGCTGTTGCGTCGACATTTGGCGTGCTTGGCATCGTCGCCCGAAAATATGCCCACAAGATCCCGTTTATCGTAAAGATAAATCACAACGAGCTTCTAACTTATCCGAACCAATTCGACCAGGTTATGTTCGGCACGATCGAACAGGCAAAAAATATGGGAGCCGTCGGCGTTGGTGCGACGATCTATTTTGGCTCGGAAGAATCGACACGCCAGATAACCGAAGTGTCCGAGGCATTTGCTTACGCACACGAACTTGGGATGGCGACAATCCTTTGGTGTTACCTGCGAAACCCGAAATTCAAGGGTGCCGAGGGCGACATGCACACCGCCGCCGATCTGACCGGCCAGGCAAATCACCTTGGCGTGACGATCCAGGCGGACATTATCAAGCAGAAACTGCCGGAGCGAAACGGCGGTTACAACATGCTGAACGTCGAAAGCAGCTACGGTAAGACGAATCCGAAGATATATTCAGAGCTAAGCTCAGATAATCCGATCGATCTGGTTCGTTACCAAGTTGCGAACTGTTACATGGGCCGCTGCGGGCTGATTAATTCGGGCGGCGAATCAAAGGGCGAAAGCGACCTGGCCGACGCAGTGCGCACGGCTGTCGTCAACAAACGTGGCGGCGGAACCGGCCTGATATCTGGCCGAAAAGCCTTCCAACGCCCGATGTCCGAAGGCACTGAGCTACTCAACGCAATTCAGGACGTTTATCTGTCAACAGAGATCACTGTTGCCTAATGCTTTAGACTTCCTTTATCATCATCATCAGCGCGGGTGTGTAAACTAGGTTTTGGTGACCCGCGCCAAGTTTATGACAACTCATCGCAGTTCCGCTTGGAAACTTGCCC